>JBIIIE010000363.1:0-3192 GCA_044235135.1 Roseomonas sp.
CGTTACGCGATAGAAAGGCCCCGCAAGATGCGCCGGAAAGGCATAGCGCGTGGACAGGGCAGCATCCGCCAGCACATAGATCACCGGATGATAATTAACGACCCAGATCGGGTCGCCCGGGTCAATTTCCGTACGCACGGCAGCGGCGGTGCGCCGCACGGGGTCTGGCGCGCCAAGGCCAATGCCGCGGTCAAGCCGTGGCAGCGCGGCGACACGCCAGGCATCCAAGGCGACCGCACCGATCAGCAATTGAAAGCCGATCACCACCATGCCTGGCCGGAGATACCGCGCCAATTGCCGCGCGCCGAGTGCTGCCAGCACCGACAAGGGCAATAGCCAGATCAGAAAGTAATGCTGATAGAATTGGCCTGGCAGCACCACCGCGAAAGTCGCTGCCACAAACCAGATCATGCCGAATTGCCGAAGCCGCGCGAGAGGCCCTTGCCGATTGCGCGGGCGCAGCAACGCCGGCACGGCAAGCAGAAAGGCCCATAACAGCAACAAGGCCGCCACCAGCGCGAAGCGGAAGGAATCCGCCGCGCTCAGCCGCGCGCCGGCATAGCGGAGCGGGGCGAGGAAGGCGCCTTCCAGAAAGGGCTGAAATTCGCCTCGCAGCGCGTAGGCCGCACCGAAAAGCAGGGTGGGGGCCGCGCAAACGGCGGCATAGGCCGCCGCCATGGCCGCCAGGCGCGGCAGGCTGATCAAGCCAAGGCGAAGTGCGGGCAGCACCAGGATCAACCAGGCCAGCGCACCTTCGAAAAACGTGACCGGCTTGATGGTCAGGGCAAAGCCGATCAGCCCCCCCATCACCACCAAGTCACGCCAGCGCGGGGCTTTGTCGCGTTCCAGGGCATCCACCGCGCCGCGCAGGCCAAGCGCCATGGCCCAACCAATCAGCGGCGCGAACAGAATCTCCGTATTGGTGGCAAGCCCGCCCAAAAGCCCGCTATGGGCGATATAAAAAACACCGGCAGCAAGCCCAATGGCCGGAGACCCGCCAGCATAGCGCACCGCATGGAACAGTGCCGTAGCCGTTGCCGCGACGAAGGCCGCGCCAAGCGCACGCAGCACCCAGATATCATCGCCGAAAATCGCCATGGCCACGGCGAAGATCGCTGGCGCGCCGACCGGGTGCATGTCCCAGACCGTGACAATGGGCCAGCCGCCTTCCAGCCATTCCCGCGCCTGGAGCATGTAAAGCCCCTCATCCGTGTCAATCACGGCGGCGACGAAGGAAAACACGCGCAGCAGCAGCGCCAGGGCAAAAAAGAATACCGGCAATAGCGCGGGGTGGCGCCAGCGCCGATCAATGAAGTCTGCCTGGATCATGCGAGGGCCGAGAGCAGATCGCGTTCAGATGCAATCATCTGAACGCGTGAAGATGCTCGAAAAAAACAATATAGAGCGGGTTGCGTGAACCCATGTGAACGCAACATGGTCTAAAGCGCCGGGCGCAGATCCTTCCATGGTGCGGCGCGTTCATAAGCCGCCGCGGCGCGGTAGATCAGCGCCTCCCCAAAGCTTGGGCCAACCAATTGCAGGGATAGCGGCAGGCCTTCCGCTTTGGAAATGCCGCACATCATGGTCATGGCCGGATGGCCCGTGACATTGAAGGGTGTGCGCGCCTGGCGCGGATAGGTGATTTCCACCGCTTCAGGATCGTCAATCTTGCAGGCGGCATCCATGGAAGATGCCGTCAGCAGCAGATCAACTTCGGCAAAGGCCGCTTCCACGGCGGCCACCAATTCACGCCGGCGGCGCTGCGCCTGCACATAATCCTCGGCGCGCATGAAAAGCCCGGGCAGCAGGCGGCGCAGCGTGAGATTGGCGTAATCGCCGGGCCTTTCGCGCAGCCACTTGCCATGGATGGAAGCCGCTTCCGCCATCAGAATGGCGCGATTGACGCCGGCGAATTCATTGAGCGATGGCAGGGTGATGGTCTTGATCTTCGCCCCTTCCTTGGCCAGCAGCTTCGCCGCCGCATCCAGCGCAGCGGCCATTTCGGCCGACGCCGGCTGATCCTTCTCATGGAAATGGCGCACATAGCCGATGGTGAGGCCGCTGAGGCCCTTCTTCATCTGCCGCGCGTAGTTTTCCGGCTTATGCGCCGCGCTGCCGGGGTCAAGCGCATCATGCCCGGCCATCAGGCCAAGCAGCAGCGCATTATCCGCGACCGTGCGCGTCATCGGCCCCACATGATCCAGCGTGAAGGCCAGCGGGAAAACACCACGGCGCGAGACCAGCCCGTAAGTCGCCTTCATGCCGACAATGCCGCAATGGCTGGCCGGGTGGCGCACCGAACCGCCGGTATCCGTGCCAAGTGCTGCGGGCAGGATGCTCGCCCCCACCGCCGCACCAGAACCGGAAGACGAACCGCCCGGATGATGCGCCGTATTCCAGGGGTTGCGCGCCGGCGGGAAGGGCAGGTCAAAAGCCGGGCCGCCAATGGCAAATTCATGCGTCGCGAGCTTGGCCGGGAAAATCGCCCCCGCCGCGCGCAGCTTCGCGACCACCGCCGCATCAGCGCTTTTCTGATTATCCAGCAGAATGCGCGAATGGCAGGTGGTGGGGTGCCCCGCGAGGTCTATGATATCCTTGAGCCCGACGGGCAGCCCATCAATCGCGGAACGCGGGCCGCTACGCGCAATGCGCCGCCCGGCCTTCACGGCCTGCGCGCGCGCTTCATCCCAAAGCGGGCGGACAATGGCATTGACCTTGCCGCCGACATCCTCGGCGCGGGCACGCAGCGCATCGAGGTATTCAACGGGGGAGAAACGCCGCCGCGCAATGCCGGCGGATGCTTCTGTCAGCGAAAGCTCATGCAACGGCTTCATGCGCGTGACCCCTTGGCGGGGATTGGCGCAGCATAGGGCGGCATGGGTTCCACGGTTTCATTGGCAACGCGCGTGAAGGCACCCGCCATACGGCGGGATGCGGCAATGGCTTCCGCCACTTCCTTCGGGTGGGTCTTCAGCCCGGTGGTAATGCCCGCCGCCCGGGCCAGGATTTCTTCTTCGGTCATTGAAATGGTCGCCCCCATGCTTTGGGGCATAACCTGCCGCAAAAGCGGGGCGACTGGAACCCAGGATCAAGCGCAAAAATGGGGTGAAGCCGAAAGACTTCACCCCAGGGGGCATCCATAATGCGGGATGTTGCGCCGCTTGAGAGTTACGACGCTGATGGGAGAGACTA
>JBIIIE010000076.1:0-10087 GCA_044235135.1 Roseomonas sp.
TCTTTCGCGCACGCAGGAAGAAGCCATTTTCGACAAATGTATTGGCTTGATCGAGAAATATTGGGGCCGTCGCCCCGTTGGCTATGTCGCGCCCTGGTGGGAGGTTTCTGCCACCTCCATCGAAATCCTGGTGGAGCGCGGGATCGCCTATGATCATTCACTCATGCATCATGATGCCCAGCCCTATTATGTGCGCACCGGCGATGCCTGGACGCCGATTGATTACAGCAAGCCCGCCGATACCTGGATGAAGCCCTTCACCCGTGGGCGTGAAACTGATCTGGTGGAAATTCCGGCTTCCTGGTATTTGGATGATCTGCCACCCATGATGTTCGTGAAAAAGTTCCCGAATAGCCATGGCTATGTTTCACCGCATCAGCTTGAACAAATCTGGCGCGATCATTTCGATTTCATCTATCGCGAATATGATTACGCGGTAGTGCCCATGACCATCCATCCGGATGTTTCGGGCAGGCCGCAAGTCCTGCTGATGTTGGAACGGCTGATCGGCCATATGCTGAAGCATCCCGGTGTGCGTTTCGTGACGCTGGAGGAAATGACAGCCGATTTCCGCAAGCGCTTCCCGCGCAAGGGCGCTGCCAAGGGTAAGAAAGCCAAATGATGCTGGTCGGTGTTGATGTCGGTGGCACCTTCACCGATCTGGTACTGACGGATACCAATACTGGCAACGTCACCATTCACAAGGTCTCCACAACGCCAGCCGATCCCTCGGTTGGTGTTGTGGAGGGTATTCTTGGCCTTTGCGGCAAGGCAGGCGTGGCGCCGGCATCGATTGGCCATGTGCTGCATGGCACCACCATCGCCACCAATGCCGCGCTGGAGTATCGCGGCGCCGAATGCGGGATGATCACCACGCGCGGCTATCGCGATGTGCTGCATATCGGCCGGCATCAACGCCCTGAACATTATTCCATCCAGCAACGTATCCCCTGGCAAGCAACGCCACTTGTCAAGCGGCGCCATCGCCTGGTGGTGAGCGAAAGACTGATCCCGCCGCGTGGCGAGGTGCTTATTCCGCTGGCGGAAAACGAGGTTCGCGAGGCAGCGCGCCATTTCAGGGAAATTGGCATAGCCTCGATAGCCATCTGCTTTCTCTTTTCCTACCTCAATCCCAGCCATGAACGCCGCGCCCGCGATATTGTGCTGGATGAATTTCCTGAGGCGTTTGTCACCATTTCCTCAGATGTGGCGCCGCAATTTCGTGAATTTGAACGCTTCACAACAACCGCGATGAATGCCTTTGTTGGCCCCGCCGTCAGGGATTATGTCGCTCGACTGGAAGGGCGCATGCGTGCGGGCGGTCTTGAGGCTGATCTGCATATCATGGGATCCAATGGCGGTGTTGCTACGGCGAAAATGGTTGCGGAGCGCCCAGTCATCACCATGCTTTCGGGTCCCGCTGCGGGGGTTCTGGGCGGCATTTGGGCGGGCGCGCTTTCGGGGCGCAACGATCTGATCACCTTCGATATCGGCGGCACCTCTGCCGATATTGGCATTGTGACCGGCGGACGCTTTGCTGAAGCGACCGCGCGCGATACCTGGATCGCAGGCTTTCCCCTGCTGACGCCGATGATTGATATTCACACCATCGGCGCGGGCGGTGGTTCGATCGCGCGGCTGGATGCGGGCGGGGCATTTCGTGTGGGGCCCCAATCAGCGGGCGCCAGCCCTGGCCCTGCTGGCTATGGGCGCGGCGGCACGCTGCCAACCGTGACAGACGCGAATATCGTTTTGGGGCGGCTTGATCCCAAGAACTTCCTGGGTGGCGCCATGGCGCTTGATGTGCCGGCAGCGAAGGCCGTCATTGAGCGCTTCGCGGCCGATACTGACTTGCCGATAGACCAAACTGCGCTCGGCATACTGACAATCATCAATGCCAATATGGCCAATGCCATTCGCAGCCGCACGGTGCAAAAGGGCATCGACCCCAGGGACTATGCGCTCGTGGCCTTTGGTGGGGCTGGGCCTTTGCACGCGGTCGAAGTCGCGCAAATCCTCGGCATCAGGGAAGTGATCATTCCCCCCGCACCTGGCATTACCTCGGCCATGGGGTTGCTCACCACTGATCTGAAGTACGATGTGGTGCGCACCTGCTTTCAGCTTTCGAATGCGCCGGACCTACCGCGCATGACCGAAGCCTTTACGGAGATGGAGGCCGAAATCGCCGCGCAATTCGCAGCGGATGGGCTTGATCAGGCTTCGGTCCATTACGAACGCGCGGGCGATCTGCGGTATGTCGGCCAGGGTTATGAATTGCGCGTGGCCTTCAGCGCTGGTACGGTGAATGAAGCCGCCCTGGCCGAGGCGCTCACGCGTTTCCATGAGCAGCATCGCGCGGAATACGGCCATGCCTTTGCTGACAGCGTCATTGAAATCGTCAATCTGCGTGTCACGGGCTTCGGGCCGCGACCCAAGCTTGGCAAGCCGCTGGCGTCGCCCCAGGGCGGTAGTCTTGAAGCCGCTCTGGTGCATCGCAGTCCGGTCGTTTTCAAGGCCGCGGATGGCAAACCCATTGCGCCGGAAACGCCCTTCTTGCGCCGAGACCTTTTGCCAATAGCCACGTCCATTCCTGGGCCAGCCATTATCTTGCAGACGGATAGCACCACTGTCGTGCCGCCCGGCTGCACCATCACCGCCGATATCGGCGGTAATTTGATCATCGCGGTTTGAGGATATGTCATGAACCAGCAGGTAGACCCCGTCACCGCAAGTGTCATTCAGGGCGCGCTTGAAAACATTGCCGTTGAAATCGGCTATAAATTGATGCGCATGTCCTATTCCTCGATCATTCGTGAAAGTGAGGATTTCGGCGCAGCGCTAATGGATGAACAGGGCAGGGGGCTTGCGGAATCAGCGCAATCCACCCCGCTGCAATCAGGCCCCATTCCTGGCTATGTCAAGCACATCCTGAAAACCTTGCAGGCACGCGGCGATGTGGTGCGGCCTGGCGATGTGATCATGCATAATGATCCCTATGGTGGCGCCTCTCACGGGCCGGATGTCGCTTTCATCGTGCCGGTATTCCATGAGGGGGAATTGGTTGGCTTTTCCGGCACCACCGCGCATCATTTGGATATTGGCGCGCTGACGCCAGGGTCTTGCGGCATTGTGGATGCCATAGATGCCTATGCGGAAGGCCTGCAATTCAAGGCCATCAAGGTCTATGATCGCGGGCTGCGCAATGATGCTGTCTGGCAAATCCTGCGCGACAATATCCGCGCGTCCGACCTGGTGGTGGGCGATATGGAAGCGCAGGTAGCCGCAAGCCGCATTGGTGCGGAGCGTATGGAAGCACTGGTCGCACAATATGGACTTTCAACCTTCCGTGCTGCCTGTCATTCCCTGATGAATCATGCGGAACGTCTAATGCGCCAGGCCATTCAGCGTTTGCCGGAAGGTTCCTGGCGTGCTGAGACCTTCATTGATGGTTATGCCGATAGCCCTGATCCGGCCAAGCGCGATCTGCCGATTGTGGCAACAGTCACAAAGCAGGGCGATCGGCTGATCGTTGACCTGACCGGCACCGCGCCGCAGGTCAAGGATCGTCCGATCAATATGCCCTTCACCGGAACGGTTGATGTGGCGATCTGGCTCACGGTGCGCTCCGTATTGCTGGATACCGCGGTGCATGGCCATATTCCGGTCAATGAAGGCCTGACACGCCCGATAGAAATCATTGCGCCAAAGGGCTGTCTTGCCAATCCGGAATTCCCCGCGCCGACTATTGCGCGTTTTTGCCCAGGCAATCAGGTGGCCGATACCGTGATGCGTGCGCTGGCGCAGGCCGTGCCTGATCAGGTTTGTGCGGGTATCGGAAATTTGAAGGTCATCGCTTTTTCCGGCATCAAGGGCAATTCGCATTGGGTGCATATGGAGATTTTTGAAGGCAGCTATGGCGGGCGGCCGGGTGCGGATGGCATGGATGCCGTAGATACGCTTTATGCCAATACGCGCAACAATCCAATCGAGGATATTGAAAGCCATTTGCCCTTGCGCGTTGAACGCTATGAATTGCGTGAGGATACCGCCGGCGCAGGTGAGTGGCGCGGCGGTCTTGGCAGTGTGCGTGAATTTCGTCTTTTGAGTGATGGCGGCGCCAGTGTCGAAGGCGAAGGCCATAACTTCAGACCCTGGGGCCTGTTGGGCGGGCGCGATGGTGCGACTGCGCGACTCATTTTGCGCCGCGCCGATACGGGGGAGAGCATCTCGCTTCCATCCAAGGTGCCCCATATGGCAACAAGGGCAGGCGATATCTTCATCTGCGAAGGACCCGCAGGCGGCGGTTATGGTGACCCGTTCAAACGGCCCGCCACACGGGTGCACTCGGATATACTGGATGGTCTGGTCTCACGCGAAACGGCTGAAAGGCATTACGGCGTGGTGCTGAACGCCATGAGCGAGTTGGATGAGGAAATGACAGATCGCCTTCGTGGGGGCCGGCGTGTCGTCTAGCAGGCTGCTGCATGCCCATTTCCTGTTCCTTCAATATCCCGGTGATCTGCTGATCGCTGAGCCTGCTCTGTTTCATGCGTAACCTTTGCGGGACAGCGCACGTAGGACGAGCGGGCGCCTTCGCGCCGGAAATCAACGCAGGAGCGCCCCGCGCGCCGCCAGGAGTTGTGTTGGAATGGCATGGGCCAGTTTACGCGCTTACGCCGGGGATGCTTCCGTAATGGAGAAGCCGGGCCTTGCTGGCACCCTAACCGCCGTTCGCGATGCGCGAGACCTTCGTTGGTCGCGCCTGATGGCCGCGGCGCAGGCAGGGGATCGGCGCGCCTATGAGGATTTGCTGCGCGAATGCCTGCCGCTACTCCGCCAGATCTGCCGCGCCAGGCTGCGCGATACGACGGAGGCCGAGGATGCGGTGCAGGACACGCTGCTCACCATCCATCGTGCGCGGGCGAGCTATGATGCCTCTCGCCCCTTTCGTCCCTGGCTAATCGCCATTACCGAAAGGCGGGCGCTGGACCGCATCCGTGCCCGTGGCCGCCGTTCCGGGCGAGAGGCCACGCTCGATCTAGCGATGGACCTTCCGGCAGCCGAAGGTAGCGCCGATGCCGCGCTGGATGCCAATCGTGCAGCAGCGAAATTGCGCGACGCCGTGCAGGATTTGCCCGAATCCCAACGCACCGCGCTTGGGCTGACCAAGCTTCAGGACCTGACGCTTCAGGAAGCGAGTGCGCGTTCCGGCATGAGCGTAGGCGCAATCAAGGTCGCGACGCATCGGGCCGTGCAAACCCTGCGCCGCAGACTGACGGGGCAGGAGTAACGCGCCATGCAAAGCGAAGACCTGATCCACCGCCTGGCTGATGATCTCCGCCCTGTTCGCCCGGCGCGCCCCCCTGGCGCGGCGACGGTGCTTTGGCTTGGGCTCGCCGCCGCCGTCATCATTGGCGCGGTGCTGTTCTCAGGCCTGCGCCATGATCTGGCGGAACGCCTCACTAGCGGGTTTGAGGCGCCGCAACTGGTCATGGCCCTGGCAACGGGCGTCCTTGCCGCCTTTGCAGCCTTTCAATTGGCATTGCCCGATCGCAGCCGCCTTTGGGCATTGCTGCCGCTGCCCGCTGCCTTGGGCTGGATTGCCACCATGGGCTGGGGCTGCCTGCAGGATTTTGTGAAAATGGGGCCGGAGGCCTTGCATATCGGGCTGAGCCTGCCTTGTTTTACCTTCATCCTGGGCCTTGGCTTGCCGCTTACCGTGGTGATGCTCTGGCTGGCGCGCCATGGGGCCTGGTTCAGCCCGGGGCCTGTTGCGGCCTTGGGGGGGCTATCTGCCGCAGCGCTGGCGAGCATTGGCCTCAGCCTCATTCATCATTTGGATGCGGCGCTGATGGTTCTGATTTGGCATGGCCTATCCGTCCTGGTGGTAACCGCGATTGCGGCCAAGCTCGGACCCCGGGTGATGCGGCTTGGGCGCTGAGGCGGAATGAGACAAGATCAGTTGCCGTATGTTTCGCGTAAAGGACAGAAAGAGTTTCAAGCATGCTCGCCCTTGAATCCGTGATCAGATTATCCGCCTTCGTTGGCGTGCTCAGCATCATGCTGATCCTGCAGCATGCCTTTCCGCGTCGGGCGCAGCGGCTTTACTGGCGGCGTTGGCCGAGCAATTTCGGGCTGGTGGTGATTTCCTCCCTGCTCGTGCGGCTGCTTATTCCAACGGCTGCGATTGGTGTGGCGCTTTACGCGGAAGCCCAAGGCCTTGGGCTGCTGCGCTGGCTTGGTGTGAATGAGGTGATCGCGGCCATCCTGGCGGTATTGCTGCTCGACATGATCATTTATTTTCAGCACCGGGTTTTTCACGCCGTGCCCATCCTGTGGCGTCTGCATCGCGTCCATCATGCGGATACGGAATTGGATGCTTCTTCGGGCTTGCGTTTCCACCCGATTGAGATTCTGCTTTCCATGGGCATCAAAATGGCGGCGGTGGTCGCGCTGGGCGCGCCTGCCGAAGCGGTGCTGGTGTTTGAAGTGCTGTTGAACGCGACCGCCATGTTCAATCATTCCAATGTTGCGCTGCCGCTTTGGCTGGATCGCGGGCTGCGTTGGGTTCTGGTGACGCCCGATATGCATCGTGTGCATCATTCGGTGGTGCGTGCGGAAACCGACAGTAATTTCGGCTTCTGCCTTTCCGTATGGGATCGGGTTTTCGGCACGCATATTCCGGAACCCGCCGCCGGGCAGCTTGGCATGGTGATTGGCGTTGATGAGTTTCGCGCCGATGAAGAACAGCGGTTGGATCGGCTGCTGACGCAACCTTTCAGGCGCGGGGTGTAACGCGTCTAGTCTGCCCACCCTATGTTGTTGTTTTTCGAGCATCTTCACACGTTCAGATTTGCCATCTGAACGTGATCTGCTCTACCAAACCAACTTGGCGGGAAGCAGCTTCTGCCCGCGCCGCGCCCGTTCCGCCGGGGGCAAGACATCGCAGGAAGGCCAAAGGCCGCTGCCAAGCGCCGCCGCATAACCCTCTGGCAGGCCCGCCTTGCGCATGGCCGCTGCCGCCGCCGCATGGTCATACTGCAAGGGTAGGGTTTCAACGCTGAGGCCCGCCTTATCCGGCGTCAGCAACGCATACCAGATGCGCGGCGTGCCATCATCGGCGGGCATGCCAACCGCGCCCGCATTGATCCAAACTCCCGGCCCGACTTGCCGCACAAAGGGGATGCCGCAATGGCCCGCAATCACGCCATCGCATCCGGTGGCCGCAATTTCATCGGCCAAATCCTTGTGCTCAGCCGAAGCGAAAATGAAACAGCTGATATCGCGCGCACCACCATGCAGCACGGCAAGGCTTCGCCCATCCGGCAGGCGGATAATCAGCCGATACGGCAAGCCCGCCATCCAGGCCCGATGCGCTGCTGTCACCTGGCGATTGGCATGCGCATACCAGGCACGAGAGAGCAGATCGCACGCCGTGCCCTCCTCAAAGCCGCAGCCGCAATCAAGCGCGCCGGCTCCCAGATTTTCCTCGCAATTGCCGGCAATCACCCAAATGCCGCTTGCCATGATCAGGTCGCAGCAGGCGGCCGCATCGGCGCCATAGGCAACAACATCGCCGGTGCAGATCACCCGTTGCGGTGGAATGCCGCGCCGCGCCGCTTCGGCCAGGATCGCTTGCGTCGCCTGCAAATTCGAATAGGGGCCGCCGAAGACCAGCAGCGGGCCATCTGCCGCAAGCTCCATCACGCGTTCTTCAGACATCCATCCTCCAGGCATACCAAACGGTCAGCGAAGCGCGCGGCAAGGTCATGTTGATGCAGTGAGACCAGCACCGCGAGACCATCCCGCCGCGCGAGGTCTTGCAGCAAGCCAAGCACATCTTCCGCCAGCACGGGATCCAGGCTTGCCACGGGTTCATCCGCCAAAAGGATGTGGGATTGCTGGTGCAGCGCGCGGGCAATCGCCACGCGCTGGCGCTGCCCACCCGAAAGCCGATCCGCCCGCCGAACCCCAAGCCCTTCCAGGCCAACCCGCGCCAGATTCGCTTGGGCCAGGGTGATTTCCGCGCATGGCCAAAGCCGCAGCGCCGCGCGCCAGAAACCCATGCGCCCCAGCCCGCCCACCAGCACATTATCCCGCGCGGTCAGGCGGTTTGCCAGCGCATGTTGCTGGAACACCAGCGCGGGCTGGCCCTGTGCAATGATCTCACCTTCGGCGGGCAATAGCCCGGCAATGGCGCGCAGCAACGTGGTCTTGCCCGCACCCGAAGGGCCGATCAGCGCCACCATCTCCCCTGCCGCCACCTCAAGTGAAATGCCGCGCAGCACCTTCCGCCCACCAAGCGTGGCACCAAGCGCCTGCACCACCAGCCCTGGATTGGCGCGCAGCATCAGAGCAACCTGGCCCGGAGCGCGGCCGAAAGCCTGTCCGCCGCCAGCGTCATCGCCACAATCAGCGCCAGAATCGCGAGCACACGGTTGAAATCCAGCAAATCCACCGCGTTCTTCAGCTCCTGCCCGATGCCGCCGGCACCCACCAGGCCAAGCACGGTGGAAGCGCGGATATTGAATTCCCAGACATACAGCGCCGCCGAGGCGGTTTGCGGCAAGGTTTCCGGCAGCAGGATCACGGCGGCAGCCTGGGCGCGGCCCGCGCCGGCGCTGCGCGCTGCTTCCATCGGGCCGGGGTCCGCGGCTTCAAGCGCTTCCGACCACAGCTTGCCCAGGCTGCCGGCGGAATGCAGCGCCACGCCAAGCATGCCGGCAAAGGGGCCAAGCCCGACGGCGGCGACGAAAATCAGCGCAAAGACAAAGCCATCAATGCCGCGCAACGCATCCAAAAGTGTTCGGATAGGATGATAAAGCGCCGGGTAGGGATTGGCGGGCTTGGCCGCCAGCAGCGCCAGAGGCAGCGCCAAAACCCCCGCCAAAGTGGTGCCCAAGGTCGCGAGGGCAAGCGTTTCCGCAGAACGCGCCGCAAGATCACCAAAGCCCGAAAAATCCGGCGGAAAGCCGCCCGCGATCCAGCCGGCAAGGCGCGGCAGGCCGGCCCAAAGCCGACCCAGATCGGGCTGCACCAGCCAGATGCAGGCCGCCTGAACCGCAATGAAGCCAATGATCCAGGCAGCGCGCCGCATCAGGTGAGGGAAAGCCGCCCAAGCGCGCGCCCTGCGGCTTCAATCGGCGCATAGGTCTCCGGCGTTGCCGCCACCCAGCCGGTATAATTGGGCGGCATGATCTGGCCGGCCTCGGCTTCCGAGATGGCGAGCGCCGCCTGGGTAATGGCGGCCTTGAGGCCTGGATCAAAATCGCGCCGCGCGGCCAGGGCGTCATTCGGCAAGGGATCGCTGCGCCAGACCACCTTCACCTGATCCTGCCTGACGCGCCCGGAGGCGATCATGGCGGCCAGGTTGCGGTCAAAATCCGTCGCCAAGTCCACCTGGCCGGAGGCGACGGAAATCACATTCGCCGCATGGCTTGCCCCATCGCGGTAACGGAAGAAGCTGCGCGGGTCTATGCCGCGCGTCATGAACCAATGATGCGGGATCAACCAGCCGCTGGTGGAACCGGCATCGGCGAAGGAAATGCTGCGCCCGCGCGCATCTTCCGGAAAGCGGGTGATCGGCAGATCAGGCCGCGCGATGATGATGGCGTGATAGGTGGGCCGGCCCTGATAGAGCACGGTTGCCAAGGGCTCCGCCCCGGCGCGGGCGCGCGCCAGCACAAAGCCCCAAGGCCCCATCCAGGCGCAATCCGCCTGCCCGCTGCCCAGCGCCACCGCAATGCCGGCCCAATCCGTGGTCACGGCCAATTCATGCGGGCGGCCAAGTGCCTGGGCCAAATGGGCGAAAAACGGCGCAAAGGCGCGGCGCGTATCGCCTGCCGTCGGCTGAAACGGACCGACGGCAAAGCGCAAGGGGGTTGTTTGCGCCAGGGCCGGCGCAGCAAGCCCGGCCAAAGGCAGCGCCATCAGGGAACGACGATTGATCATGGGGATCTCCCTTCCTATCGAGAGCAGGCCGCGCCGCCGAGCACGCAAAACCGCGCGCAATGGGGATGGTTCAGGGCGACCGGCTGCGCTGCCTCGGCCAGGGTGGTGCCGAGTTCAAAACGCGCATCATAGGGCA
>JBIIIE010000062.1:0-11319 GCA_044235135.1 Roseomonas sp.
CGCCGAGGAATTGGATGCGCTAAGGTCAGAAGTGTTTGTGGTGGATGGGCTGCTTGGGCTTTCTGATCTGACGCAATTGATTGTGGATGATCGGCCTGATCTGCTGTTCACGCCCTATACGCCGCGCTTTCCGGAACGCATCCTGGATTTTGGTGGTGATTGCTTTGCCGCCATTCGCGCCAAGGATATTGTGGTGCACCATCCTTACGAAAGCTTCGATGTGGTGGTGCAATTCTTGCGGCAGGCGGCGCGCGATCCCAATGTGATCGCCATCAAGCAGACGCTTTATCGCACCACACGCGACAGCCCGATTGCCAAGGCGCTGATTGAAGCCGCCGAGGCCGGCAAAAGTGTCACCGGCATTGTTGAATTGAAGGCGCGCTTTGATGAGGAACGCAACATCGCCTTGGCGCGTGAATTGGAAGCGGCCGGTGTGCAAACGGTATTTGGCTTTGTGGAGTTGAAAACCCACGCCAAGGTAAGCCTGGTGGTGCGGCGCGAGGGGCAGCATCTGCGGTCCTATGCGCATTTCGGCACGGGGAATTACCACCCGGTCACGGCGCGTATCTATACTGATCTTTCCTATTTCACCGCCGATCCGGCGCTCACGCGCGATGCTGCCAAGCTGTTCAATTACATGACCGGCTATGCACGGCCGGAGACGATGGAAAAGCTGGCCTTCTCACCACTCACCACGCGGCCCACCTTGCTGGCGATGATCCGCCAGGAAATCGCCTTCGCCCAGGAAGGCAAGCCGGCGGCGATCTGGTTGAAAATGAATTCGCTGGTGGATGAAACGCTGATTGACGCGTTGTATGAGGCTTCGAAGGCCGGCGTGAAGGTGGATGCGATTGTGCGCGGCATTTGCTGCCTGCGCCCCGGTGTGCCTGGGCTTTCAGAAAATATCCGGGTCAAATCCATTGTTGGGCGGTTTCTGGAACATTCGCGCATCTATGTCTTTGGCAATGGGCATCGGCTGCCATCGCGTCGCGCGAAGGTTTACATTTCGTCTGCCGATTGGATGGCGCGCAATATGGATTGGCGGGTGGAAACCATGGTGCCGGTGGAAAACGCGACCGTCCATGCGCAGGTGCTGGACCAGATCATGGCTGTCAATCTGAAGGATACGCTGCAAAGCTGGCAGCTTGGCCCGGATGGGCATTGGGCGCGGATTGTCGCACCCGAGAATGGTGTTTCGGCGCATGAGTATTTCATGACCAACCCATCGCTTTCCGGTCGCGGTAGCGCGCTGGCGCGTGCGCCGCGTCGCCAGCGGCAGGACCGGGTGAAGCAGGATTGATGGACGGCGCCGCGCTTAGCCCACGAACGGGCAAGGCCGCCACCGCCACGCGCTGCGGCGTTGTGGATCTGGGGTCCAATTCCGTGCGCCTTGTGGTGTTTGAAGGGCGCGGGCGGAATCCAGTTACGATCTTTAATGAAAAAGCCGTGCTGGGGCTGGGCCGTGGGTTGCATGATACGGGGCAGCTTAACCCTGATGCCGTGGCGCAGGCGGTTACGATCATGCAGCGCTACCATGCCGTGGCACGCGCCATGGGCGCAGCACCGATCGAGGTTTTGGCGACCGCTGCGGTCCGAGACGCATCCAATGGTGCGGCTTTTGTCGCCAAACTCAACGAAAAATTGCCGGGTGTGCCGATCCATATCCTGACAGGTGATGAGGAAGCGCGGCTTTCCGCCGATGGCGTATTGCTCGGCTTTCCTGGCGCGGATGGGCTGCTTGGCGATATTGGCGGCGGTTCCTTGGAATTGGTGGAACTCAGCCAGGGCGCGCAAGGCAAAAGCGCCAGCCTGCCGATTGGCACCATCCGGCTTGCGGATCGCGCGAAGGAGGATATCAACAAGGCGCGCGCGATTGTGACCGAGGAATTGGCGCGTCATCCCTGGCTGCATGATGCAGCCGGGCGCGACTTGTATCTTGTAGGCGGTGCCTGGCGCGCCATGGCGCGCATGCATATGGCGCAAACGGGCTATCCGCTTTCCATTGTGCATCATTACGCGCTGACGCGCGAAGAAGCGCGCGATCTTTCTGGCGTATTGATGGCGGCCACGCGACGCACCCTGGAACGCATGCCGGGCGCTTCAAGCAAGCGCTTGGGCGATCTGCCCTTTGCTGCGCTGGTATTGCGCCGCCTGCTACGCGCCAGCGGCGCGCGACGCGTGATTTTCAGCGCCAATGGTCTGCGTGAAGGCTGGTATGCAAACTTGCTTGATAAGACTGAGCGCAGGCGCGATCCGCTGCTGGCGGCTGCACATGAAATGTCTTTGCGCTTCGGGCGCGATCAGACCATGCCGCCGGCGCTTTTCGCCTGGACCGCGCCCTTGTTTGAGGATGAAACGCCGCTTGCCCTTGGGCTTCGTGAAGCCGCCTGTTGGGTGAGTGATATCGGCAGCCATGATCATCCGGATTACCGTGCCGAACACGCGTTTTTCCGTGTGCTGCGCCAGCCGGGGGTGGGTCTTGACCATCACGGCCGCGCCTTCCTGGCGCTGGTTGCGGCCCTTCGCTATGAGGCTGAGGCTGAGGCGCCCTTCCTGCCCTCGGCACGCTTGCTGTTGGATGTTGGCACCATGCGTCGGGCAGAGATTTTGGGCGCGGCCTTTCGCTTGGCCTATACGCTATCTGGCGGCACGACAGTCCTGCTTGCAGGCACGTCTTTGGAACGTCGCGGTGGGCGGCTTATCCTGCGCCTGGTGGAAGGCAGCGGCGTTTTCGCGGGTGAAAGCGTGCTGCGGCGGCTGGAAAGCTTGGCCGCCGCACTTGGGCTTGAAGCAAGCGTGCAGGTGACGCAGCGCGGCTGACGGCAACACCGCGCCGCGTGCGTTTTACTGTGCTGGCGGCGGTGCCGGATCGAACCCATCAGGCGTAATGCCGCGCGGCTTGATCATGGCGTAAGGCCCGCGCGGCAGGAAGCGCCCGGTGCCAGGTTCCGCCTGCACCTTGCCATCACGCATCACCACCTCACCACGGCGAATGGTCATGACGGGCCAGCCCGTGACCTCCATCCCCTCATAGGGTGTATAGTCAATCGCGTGCTGCATCAGCGCATTGGTGATGGTGACTTTCTTCTTCGGATCCCACAGCGCCAAATCCGCATCTGCACCAATGGCAATAGCGCCTTTACGTGGGGCGAGGCCCATCAGCCGTGCCGGATTGGTGCTGGTGAGCCGCACGAATTCATCCAGGCTGATGCGCCCTTTTGAAACACCTTCGCTGAAAATGATGGGCAGGCGCGCGGTAAAGCCCGGAATGCCATTCGGGATATCGCGGAATACCGCATCCGAACCATTCTGCCGCTTGCCGCGATCCCCTTCGAAGGAAAATGCGCAATGGTCGGATGAAATCACATCCAAGGTGCCGCGCCGGATCATTTCCCACACGCGTTCATGTTCCGCGTGGCTGCGCGGTGCGGGGCTGCACATGAATTTCGCGCCCTCAAAACCGGGGCGATCCATATCGGCGGCGGTCAGGCTGACATATTGCGGGCAGGTCTCCCCCCATACCTTCACACCACGCGCCTGGGCGCGGGCGATTTCTTCGGCGGCTTCTTCGCAGGAGACATGGAAGATCTGGATCGGCTGATCCACCAATTCGGCAAGCGCGATGGCGCGGTGCGTCGCCTCACGCTCCACCACCGGCGGGCGCGCCCAGGCGTGGTATTTCGGCGCTGTCATGCCATGCTTCAGCAATTCATGCGTGCGCCAATTGATCGCCTCATAATTCTCGCAATGCACCGTCACCAGGCAACCCAGTGTGCGCGCCTTCGTCAGAACGCGCAGATATTGCGCATCATTCAGATGCAGCGGTTCATAGGTGAGAAAGACCTTGAGGCTCCGTACCCCTTCCGCCACAAGCCGCGGCACTTCCTCATCCATTACCGCATCGGTCGGATCGCTGATGATCTGATGGAAGGAATGGTCAATCATGCCGCGCGCGGCCCGCGCGCGGTAATCCGTGTAGCGTTCCCAGACGCCATAGCCTTTCCATTGCGGAATGAAACAAACAACGGAAGTGGTGCCACCCGCAAAGGCAGCGGTGGAGGCGGTGGCGAAGCTTTCCTCATTCACCGTAATGGGCGGTTCCGCCAGGCCAGTGCTGGCATAGCCACCGCGAGAGGGTTCTTCGATATGGCAATGGCTATCCACGCCGCCGGGCAGCACCAGCGTGCCAGCGGCATCCACCACGCGCGCGCCATCGGCAAGCTTTTCGCCAAGCGCCACAATGCGCCCATCCTTCACGCCGATATCGCAGCGGGTCGTGCCGAAACCGGTCGCAACTTCTCCGCCACGTACCACCAGATCAAATTCCGCCATGCTCATCCCCTGTTGTCACGTTTGAAGAACATCCAAGCGCGAAGCCGCCAAGCCAGCAGCACGGCCCGTGCTGAAACAGGCTTGCAGCAGATAGCCACCTGTCGGTGCTTCCCAATCCAGCATTTCGCCACAGGCGAAAACGCCCGGCAAGTGGCGCAACATCAGGTTCTCGTCCAATTCCGCCCAGGCCAGCCCACCAGCCGAGCTTATCGCGCGCGCGATTGGAAAGGCGCCTATTACGTGCAGCGGTAAAGCCTTGATCAGGCCAACGAGGTCCGGTGCCTCGGTGCTCGCTTTCAGCGCTTCCTGGATCAGGGCAATCCCAATTGGCGCAAGCCCTGCATTGCGCCGCAAATGATTGGAGAGTGAGAGGCTGCCGCGCCGTCCCGCCAAGCTTGCGGCAACTGCGTCCTGAGTGAGATCGGGCCGGAGATCGAGATGCAGCGTAACGCTACGCTGACCCGCCAGCGCATCGCGCAAGGCAGCACTCAAGGCATAGACCGCGCCGCCTTCAATACCAGCCTCGGTAATCATAGCCTCACCACGATGCGTGATGCCGCCGAAGGAAAGCGCTATGCGCTTGAGCGGCGTGCCGGCAAAACGCGCGCGCAGATGATCAGACCAGGCAATGGCAAAGCCCATATTGGATGGCGCGAAGGGGCGCGCCGCGATGCCGGGCAGAAGCGCGGGCCAGGCGCCATCCGACCCAAGCCTTGGCCAGGAAGCACCCCCAAGTGCCAGAATGGTTGCCGAGGCCTTGATTTGGGTTTCGCCATCCGGCGTCGCAAAACGCGCTGCGCCATCCGGTGCAAAGCCAAGCCAGCGATGGCGCGTCAGCAATTGCACACCAAGCGCACCAAGCCGCGCCATCCAAGCACGCAGCAGCGGGGATGCCTTCATGGCGCGCGGAAAAACGCGACCGGATGAGCCAATGAAGCAGGGCTGACCCAGCGCCTCTGCCCAGGCGATCAGCGCCTCAGGCGGGAAGGCGTGGATGAAGGGCGCCAGATGCGGCGCCGCGCTGCCGTAGCGCGTGAGAAAACCGGGCAAGGCTTCCGAATGCGTGAGGTTCAGCCCGCCGCGCCCGGCAATCAACAGCTTGCGCGCCGGCGATGGCATGTGATCCGCCACCAGCACCGCGGCACCGGATTGTGCCGCAGCTTCCGCCGCCATCAGCCCGGCCGGGCCGGCGCCAATGACCAGAATGCTCAGGCGCTGCGTTCCAGCAATTCAATCGCGACATTTTCCGGCCCGCGCAGAAAACAAATGCGAATACCGGGGCGGATCGCGGTTGGCTCCATGGTGAAATCCGCGCCTTTGGCCTTGAGCTCCGTCACCACCTGATCAAGCCCTGTCACGGCAAGGCCGATATGTTCCAACCCGCGATAGGGCATGCTGGGCGGCGGGGCCACGTTATCGCCCTTGATCGGTGCGATGAAAATAATCTGCCCGCCAAGCCTGATATCCACGCGCGGTTCGCCCTGTTGCGAGGAACGCAGCACCTCGGCGCCGAACATGCGTTCATAGAAAACTGCGGTTGCCTCAGGATCAGGGCTGCGCAGATGAATATGGTCGAAGGTGAATTGGGCCATGGTTTCCCCCTGTTTCAAATGGCGCCGGCAGCGCGGAGTTTTTGGCGCGCAGCTTCATCATAGCCAAGCTCGGCCAGGATGGCATCATTGTCGCGCCCAAGTGGTGGCGGCGGCGTATCCACGCGCGGCCCGCCATGCGCAAAGCCGAAGGCGGCGACAGGGACGGAAAACGATCCCGCCACACCCGCCGCGCCTTCAAAGTGATGCACCACGCCGCGCCCCTGCACCTGCGGATCAGCGAGCGATTCGGCAAGGTTACGCACGCGTCCCGCCGGCACGTGGCGCGCCTGCAAATAGCTTTCCCATTCGGCAGCCGTCTTGGCCTTCAACAATTCGGCCAGCGTAGCGGCTTCATGCGCGCGGTCAGCATGGCGCGCTTCATTGCTGTCCTTCACCATATCGGGCCGATCCAGAGCATTCCATAACCGCTTTTGTTGGCGGAGATTGCTGGCACCAATCATCACCAGGCCATCGGCGGTTTCGTAGCAGCTATTCGTTGCATATTCATGGTCATTGCCGCGCGGACGTGGGGGTCTGCCACTGCGCGCATAGGATGTGACATGGCTTGCCATCATCATGATCGCGACATCCAGCATGGCAAGATCAATATGCTGGCCGCACCCTGTTTTCTCACGCTGAAACAGCGCTGCTGAAAGCGCGAAGGCCCCCATGGTGCCGGTTGCGTAATCAATCGCCGGTGCGCCGAATTTGATCGGGTTCACCTCGGGCGTGCCGGTGCAGGCCATGATGCCCGATGTGGCTTGGATGACGTGATCATAAGCGGTTTGTTCCCCACGCGGCCCGCCATGACCAAAGGCCGAGATCGAGCAATAGATCAGGCGCGGATTGATCTTCAGCAAATCCTCATAGCCCAGGCCCAAAGCCGCGAAGGCACCGGGGCGGAAATTCTCCACCAGCACATCAGCGCCTGCGATCAGCCGGCGAAAAATCTCGCGCGCTGCTTCCTGCTTCAAATCAAGCGTCATGCTGCGCTTGTTCGATCCCTGCGTCAGGTATTGGCAGCCCATACCGGCTTCGTTCAGTGGCATATCGCTGCCATTGACGCGGCTTTGGTCGGGATCATTCGGATGCTCAATCTTGATCACATCGGCGCCCAGCAAACCAAGCTGATAGGCCGCGAAGGGGCCTGCCAGTACATGGGTTGCATCAATGATGCGGATGCCTTCAAAGGGACGAGTCATTGGTGTTTCCTTGGTCTTTTTTTATCAAGGCGCTTCAAGCAAAACGCCGTCGCGCTTGAGTGCATTGATCTCGGCCTCGGTCATGCCGGAAGCGGCCAATAGCGCCGCGCCATCCTGCCCAAGCCGGGGCGCTGGCCGACCCGTTGGCGTATTGCCGCCTGAGAAACGATTGGGCTGACCGATGGCGTAAGTTGCACCCTCCGTCGGGTGGTCTTCTTCCTGCACCATGCCAACCGCGCGCAAATGCGGATCATCCAGCAAGCCCGAAATGGTGTTGTAGGGTGAGGCCGGCACATCAAGCCGATCAAAAATCTCCAGCCATTCAGCCGAAGTCCTGCCCTTCAGCCCGCCCGCGCGAATGGCGAAATAATCGCGCGTATTGGCGGTGCGCCCGGCGATGGTGGCGAAGCGCGGATCAGTCTTCAATTCAGGCCGGCCAATCGCATCAAAAAACGCATGCGCCTGCGCATCCGTATTGGCAGAGACGCAGATATAGCCATCAGAAGTTGGCAGGGGCCGCGCATCGGGGCTGAGAACCCGGTGATCACCAGGCGGGCCTAGTGCGGGGCGGAAAGACATGGCCCCCAGATGTTCCATCATCACATAGGCCGCCATGTTTTCGAACATGGGCACTTCAATCGCCTCACCCATACCAGTCTTTTCGCGCCGATAAAGCGCGAAGCCAATCATCTGCGCCGCAATCAAACCAACCGTGTGATCCGCAACCAGCATCGGCACATAGCGCGGCTCTCCGGTGGAGGCTTCAAAACAACCAGCCACACCAGCAGCACCTTGGATCACCGTATCATAGGCCGGCCTGCCGGCATAAGGCCCGCCTGAGCCAAAACCCGTGATGGCGCAATGGATCAATCGCGGTGCGATGGCCTGCAGGCTTGCTGCATCCACACCAAGCCGCGCTTGCGCATCCGGGCGGATATTGCTGACAAACACATCCACGGTCGCGGCCAGGCGCTTGAGCGCAGCAAGCCCCGCGGGTGCTTTCAGATCAAGTGCAATGGATTTCTTGCCGCGATTGAAATTGAGAAATTTGCCATTCATGCCGGGCGAACGCCCCTTGCCGGCAAGCTGGCGCAGCAAATCACCACCGGGGCCTTCAAGCTTGATCACCTCCGCACCATGTTCCGCGAGAACACCAGTGCAGACGGGGCCCACGACCACCGAGGAAAGATCAAGCACCCGAATACCTGCGAGTGGTCCGCTCATGCCGTCCTGCACTGTCCGTGTTCCAGTCATGAAAATCCATAAAGCCGTGCAGGGTTTTCAACAAGAACCTGCTGCAAGGCCGCGGCATCGGCGAAGCGCGGCAGCAAATCCACCAGATCAGCCTCATCCGGCTCCCAGCGCACATTGGGGTGCGGCCAATCCGTGCCCCATAGCACCCTGTCCGGTGCCGCTGCGATCAGCCGTTGCGCGAAGGGAATAGCATCCGTGAAGGGCGGTCCGGTTTCGGAAATACGCTCCGCCCCGGACACCTTCACCCACCAATTCGGGCGCTTCAGCAATTCCAGCAATAGGCGAAACGGGGCTTGGTCCAGGCCATCGCGCACCGGCACGCGCCCCATGTGATCCACCACTACCGGCAGGGAGAATTCACCGAAAAAATCCAGAAACTCCGGGATATTCCCCGCATCCAGATGCAGCACCAAATGCCAGCCCATGGGCGCGATGCGCGCCGCGGTGCGTCGCACCAGGGCCAAATCCGGCACGCCGCCCAAATGCTTCACAAAGCCAAAGCGCACCCCGCGCACACCGCCTTCATGCAGGGTGCGAAATGCGGCATCGTCAAAGCTTTCATCAATCAGCGCCACACCGCGCCAGCGGCCATTACTCCGCGCAATGCCGTCCAGCATGGCGCGATTGTCGGATTTATAGACGGTGGTTTGCACAATCACCGCACGATCCACACCAAGCCTTTCATGCAAGGCAGCCAAATCATCGCTGGTGCGCTCTGGCGGCGTATAGGGTGCGCCCTTGGCCAATGGGAAGCGATCAAAAGGTCCCCAGATATGCACATGCGTATCGCAAGCACCGCGCGGCAAAACGTAGGCAGGTTTGCGCATCATTTCACTCATCACCCAGCGTCGCCGGCACAGCGACGGCACCCTGCATCAGGCGCCGCGCACTGCGATAGACCACAGCGCTTTCCGCATGCCAGCCAGTGGCAGCCTCACGCACCTCCGCGCCCACCGAGAGAATGCCTGAAGGATTCGCAACCCGTGTTTCATACGCCCGTGCTGGTGGCCCGGCCAATTGATGTGGCACACTACCTGGAATGCGGCTGGCTACACCAAGGCACATGGCACCGGTCAGCGGCACGGCGCGATGGGCGCGTTCCATGGAAATCATGCGCACCGCGATATCATGCGTGTCAGCGCCAAGCGTCGCACCATCCAAGGCGCGATAGGAGGCAGGGCGCGCCACCACCGCGATCTTCGGCAAGGCAAGACCAACCTTTTCGGGCGTTGCGGCCAGCCCCATCATCACGCCAGCTTGACGACGGAGTGCATCAAGCAACGCCATGCGCGCAGCATCCGCTTCAATTGCATCGGGGCTTTCGGTGCCGGTCAGACCCAAATCACGCGCATCAAGAAAAACGCAGGCATTGGCGGCATCTATCAGGCTTGCGGCATAGGTGCGCCCTGCGTGATGCAGCACATCGCGCGCATTGCCGGTGGGCAGCAGCCGGCCTGTTGCACCGCCGCCGGGCGCCAGAAAATCCAACCTGATCCGCGCGCCGGAACCTGAAACGCCGGCCATGGTGAAATCGCCCGCAGTCACCGCCTTTGCGCCACGCACCGGAAAGCGCGCATGAATGATGCGCCTGGTATTCACCTGATGGATACGCACCAGCGCTTCCCCATCCGGCACGCGCACCAGCCCTTCATCCACCGCAAAGGGCCCAACGGCGGAGGAAAGATTGCCGCAATTGCTGGACCAATCCACGATTGGCTTATCCACCGCGACTTGCGCGAACAGATAATCCACATCCGCATCGGGATGTGTGGGCGGGCCGATGATCACGGCTTTGGAAAGCGATGAAATGCCGCCGCCCATGCCATTTAATTGCCGGCCATAGGGATCAGGGCTGCCCAGCACCGCAAGAAAAACAGCATCCTGTTTCGCGCGATCGGCTGGCAGGTCTCGCGCGTGGAAAAACACGCCCTTGCTGGAACCGCCGCGCATGAAAATGGCGGGGATGAAGGTTTGATCCATGGGCTTTCTCTCGGAAGACGGGGCACAGAAAAACAGCGTAGTTTGACACTATATTCATCCCGGCACACTACACCAGGACCCCTTCATCAGTTGCTAATAAGAAGGCCTGTGCGGTGAGTGCCTGAATGAGGAGCTGTTTGAAAGCCTGACCGACGCCCGGCGGAAGCTGGCGTTTTCACCGATGAGGATAAAGTCTTCAACCCGCATTCCTCATGGGGAAATCGGGCACCAGCAGAAGCGCGCCCGGCGCGCTTGGGAAGGACGGCACCAAGCTTTATCCGCAAACTGAACGCCTGCCTTACATGAGGAAATTTGCCGGGAGCAGGTCAAGATTACCCCGCCCCCAATCGCTTCCAAACGCCATCCGCATGGGCGATTAGCCTATCGCCTGCCGTCAACCGCCCGCGCACAAACACGATGGAGCGCGTCACGCGCATCACCTCGCCCTCTGCGATCAGGAAATCGCCCTGCTTGGCGCCGGAGATGAAATGCACGTTCAACTGCACCGTGACATTTGGCCCGCGATCCGCAGCCTCCCACACCGTATGGCCAAGGGTTTGATCGAGAAAGGTTGAAATCATGCCGCCATGGACAATGCCATGGATATTGCTGTGTTTTTCTTCCACCAGCAGGCCATGCAGGCGGCGGCCCTCAACCATTTTTTGCCAGAAGGGGCCAACCAAGGCGGGGAAGCCATCCTCATGCCAGACGAAATCAGTCCAGCCATCGGCGGCGGGGTCGTAGGGGGTCTTCGCGTTCATGGCGCGGGTGTAACCGAAACCGCGCGGGCGTGAAATGCCGGGCCTCGCCAGAGCAGCGCCGAAGCGTTAGCCTTTCCCGATGCAGCTATTTCATTCCGCCGGCTCCCCCTATGCCCGCATCGCCCGCATGGCGGTGCTGGAACTTGGCCTTGCAGACCGCATCGCCTTTACCGAAACCACATTGCGCGATCCGGCTTC
>JBIIIE010000364.1:0-3172 GCA_044235135.1 Roseomonas sp.
ACCCCTTGGACGCGCGCAGAAAAGGCAACGCGGCGCGGGAGGCACGCACAGTCGCCATCACATCCACATCCAGGCTTTTCTGCCAGCCTTCTTCCGTATCGGCCATGCCAAAGCCCGAGGCATTATTCACCAGCACATCCACGCCGCCGAGCGCCGCCGCCGCAGCCGCCACCCAGGCTTCAATTTGCGCCTGATTGGCAAGGTCGGCGGGCATGGCATGGGCCTTCACGCCATGGCCAGCGATTTCGGCCCGCGTGGCTTCCAGCCCTGCGGCGCCCCGCGCGCAAATAGAAACCGAGGCCCCGCCGGCGGCAAAGCCCAGCGCGATGGAACGCCCAATGCCGCGGCTGCCGCCCGCGACCAAAACCTTCTTGCCAGTGAAATCGAATGTCATGTGGTCTTTCTCTCCTGATCTGGCGCCATTCTCGGGGGTTCGTGCCGCCGCGCCAAGGGGGCAATTGCGCGCACCCGGCAAATGGCGGATTTAACGGCGGTTCATTTCAGGGTGTGATTGCTTGGTTCAGGCGCTGTTCATCCACCAGAATTTCCCCGGCCAATACCGCCATTTGGCGCCGGTGATCGCCGCGCGTCCGGGCGCCCGGGTGGTGGGCCTTGGGGAGCGGGAGAATATCTCGCTCCCCGGCGTCACCCATATCCGCTACCCGGAACCTCAAGGCGCGGGGGATAAGACGCATCACTATCTGCGATCCATGGAGGCTTCCATCCGCCGCGCCCAGAATGTGGCGCGGGCCTTGGTTGATCTGCGGAGCAAAGGCTTCCGCCCGGACATCATCTGCTGCCATCCGGGCTGGGGGGAAGGCATGTTCCTGCCGGATATCTTCCCCAATGCGAAATTGCTGCATTACTGCGAATTCCACTTCACGACCTCGGGCGGCGATGTCGGCTTCAACCCGGCGCATAAGGTGGAATTGGATGAGGCAGCACGCACCAGGCTTTTGAACCTGCCACAAACCCCGGCGCTGGAGGCGATGGATTGGGGCGTGAGCCCCACGCAATACCAGCGCAGCCGCTATCCCGAAGTTTTCCGACGCAAGA
Source organism: Roseomonas sp. (assembly GCA_044235135.1). GTDB lineage: Bacteria > Pseudomonadota > Alphaproteobacteria > Acetobacterales > Acetobacteraceae > Neoroseomonas. The sequence goes on from JBIIIE010000364.1 coordinate 1,057, forward strand.
TTTCCGTGGTGCATGAAGGGGTGAATAGCGAAGTGGCGACGCCGATTGGCCCGCATCATTTGAAACTGCCCAATGGCAGCGTGATCAAGCGCGGTGATGAGGTGATCACCTTCGTCTCCCGCAATCTGGAACCCTATCGCGGCTTTGATGTTTTCATGCGCGCCCTACCGGAAATCCTGGCGCGCCGGCCGCAAGCGCAAGTGGTGCTGGTGGGGGGAGAGGCGCGCGGCTATGGCTCGAAACCTGCGGATGGGCGTTCCTGGAAGACGCATCTGTTGGAAGAATTGGTTGATAAGCTGGACCTGACCCGGCTGCATTTCACCGGGCGCATCCCACACCCGGCTTTGCTCGCGCTATTTCGCATCACCAGCGCGCATGTCTATCTGACGTATCCCTATGTGCTGTCCTGGTCCATGATCGAAGCCATGGGGTGCGAGGCTTTGGTGATTGGCTCAGCGACACCGCCCGTGCAGGAAGTGATCGAACATGGTGTGAACGGGTTGCTGGTGCCGTTTTATGATACCGCCGCGCTGGCCGAGACCGTGGTGGACGCGCTGGCCCATCCTGATCGTTATGCGCCAATCCGCAAGGCCGCGCGACGGACCTTGCTCGAACGTTATGATCTGCAATCCATCTGCCTGCCGCAACAGATAAAACTGTTTGATGCGGTGTTGGAAGGCAGGGCCGGGGATAGTGTGATCCCCAGCGCGCGTTAGGCTTACCTGGCCAACGCAGCCCTTAGCGAATCCAGCACATCATCCATGGCGCGCTGATAGCCAGGCCCATCCAGATAGCCATCCATCGCGCCGGTGCGGTCCAGAAATGTTTTCCAGGCCGGCGCCTGCATGCCCTGGCGGAAGCGATCATGCAGACTGGTGTAAACCTCATCCGGCAGGCCGGCGGGCGCATTCAGCCCCTTCATGTTTTCGATCACCACATCAAAGCCCAATTCGCGGAGTGTGGGCACATCGGGATAGGCGGGAATGCGCGCAGCGGACGCCACCGCCAACGGGCGAATTTCCCCCGCATTGGCAAGCCCCGCCATTTCTTCCGGGGCGAGGACCGCCAATTCCACCGTATTCGCCATCAGCGCCTGCAAGCTTGGAGCGCCGCCCGTGAAGGGCACATGCAGCAATTCGATATTCGCCGCGCGTGAGAGCAAGACAAACACCGCATGATAAATCGAACCCTGCCCGGATGAGGCATGCGGAATGGCGCCGGGGGCGCGCTTGGCGGCTTCAATCACGCTCTGCAAATCAGCAAAGCGCCCGCCGCGCCGGGCGACAATCAGCAGCGGCTGGCGCGTGATGCGGATGATGGCGCGGAAGGATTTCTTGGGATCATAAGGCAAATCCCGGAAGGCCGGCAGCGCGATGCTTTCACTACCGCCGCCGACCAGCAGATTAAGCCCATCCGGCGCCATGCCCGCCACTTGCTGCGCGGCAATGGCCCCGCCCGCGCCGGGGCGGTTCATCACCACGATCGGGGTCGGGAAAAAGCGCGAAGAAGCCTCGGCAATCGCGCGCGCCGCCAAATCCGCGCCGCCACCGGGCGCGAAGCCGACAATCAATTGAATGGGCCGCGATGGTTCCCAGGCGCGCGCTGGTGCGGCGCTGCCCAAGGCGGCCAAGCCAGCTGTGCCAGTGATGATGTGTCTGCGAGATATCATGTTGGTTTCCCCCCGTTTCAGCTTGCGTTAACCATACCTCCTCGGCAAGGATGATGTTATGTCTGGGTCACAGCCATCCAAACCGAGTTGGTGGGCTAAATTTCTGGGCCGATCACCACCCATGCCGCCGATACCGCCCGGCGGCTGGACGCGGGAGAATTTGCGTACTCACTGGCGAGAGGGAATTGTGAACTCTCCAAGCAATGCGCCGCTCTCGCATGCCGAGCTGGCGGAATATTTAAGGGCGCGCAATACCTTCTTGATTTGGCTCGTGGGGATAAGAAGTGAGGCTGTCCAGAATGAGCCCCCAGGCCCTGATGCGTGCTTCGAGCAGTGTCCCCCTACGGTAATCACCTGACATAGGCCACCGACGGAACCGGGCGCGGACCGTAAGAGTCTGCGCGCCCGGTTCACGGTGGCCGGACCGTGTGGAAGCGGGTTTGATGG
>JBIIIE010000367.1:0-3157 GCA_044235135.1 Roseomonas sp.
GGCCTGACGCGCGATGCCGTTGCCGTGCAATGGCGCGACAGCACGGGCGGTGAGGTGCGCTTGGTGGATACCGCCGGCATGCGCAAGAAGGCCCGCGTGCAGGAAACTTTGGAGCAGATGTCCGTCGCTTCAACGCTCGCCGCGCTCAAGGAAGCGGAAGTGGTGGTGCTGGTCTTGGATGCGCTGCTTGGCATGGACGAACAGGATTTGCGCATTGCGCGGCTGGCGGAACGTGAAGGTCGTGCGCTGGTAATCGCGCTCAATAAATGGGATGCGGTGGAAGATCGCAACGCGGCGCGCAAGCGCGTGGAAGACGCGCTGATGACATCACTCGCGCAATCCAAGGGTGTGACTGTGGTGCCGCTTTCGGCAGCGACCGGGCGCGGGGTGGATAAGTTGATGCCCGCGGTGCGCGCGACCTATGCGCTGTGGAACCGCCGCATCCCAACAGGTGAGGTCAATCGTTGGTTTGAAGCGGCGCTGGCGCGGCATCAGCCGCCGCTGGTGGATGGCAAGCGGATCAAGCTGCGTTACGCCACCATGCCCAAGGCCCGCCCACCAACCATGGTGATTTTCGGCACGCGCGCCGATGTGCTGCCTGAGGATTACCGGCGCTATCTGGTCAATTCCTTCCGCGAACACTTCACCATGCCGGGCGTGCCGATCCGGCTGCAATTGCGATCCCCGCGCAACCCCTATGCCGAGGATGAGGGCTGATCTTTCGCCCGCGGCAAAACCTGCTTAGGGTTCATGTGCTTGATGAGGTGATGTTGCGCGCATGATTGCCGATACGGCCAAGAAGCTTCTGTATCTGGCCCTTGGGGCCATGTTTGTGCAGCAGAGTTTTGCTTCCATCGGTCGTACCCTGCCGCTGGTCATCGCGCCCGCCATTATTGAGGATTTGCACATAGATCCTGCCCTGGTCGGGGTTTATGTCGGCGCGGCGGCGCTGGCTTCGCTGGTGTTCCAGCTTGGCTGCGGCAGTTTCATCATCCGCTATGGCGCGCTGCGCATGAGCCAGGTCGCGCTGGTTTTTCTGGCACTCGGTATGGCCTTGGCGGCGGCGGGGCCGCTGGTTTTTTTCCTGATCTCCGCGATTATCGGCGGGGGAGGGGCAGCGACCTCCACGCCCGCGAGTTCACATTTGCTTGGGCGCTATTCACCGCCCAAGCAGGCGCCCTTGGTGTTTTCCATCAAGCAGACCGCAGTGCCGGCAGGGCTTTTGCTGGCGGGGCTGCTTGGCCCCTGGATGACCGGGTATTGGGGATGGAGCGGTGCGTTATTGGTGACGGCAGGCGCCTGTTTCCTTTTTGCTGTGATGCTGGAGCCCTTGCGCGGCGAGTTTGATTCGGATCGCGTGCCAAGCCGCAGTTTTCATTTTTCCGATTTCCGCACCACGCTGACAACCGTATTGCGCGCCAAGGATTTGCGTGAATTGTCCATGGCCTGTTTTGCCTTCAACGGGCTGCAAACCGTCTTCACCAGCTATTACGTGCTTTATCTGACCGCACTGAATTACGATTTGCCAACGGCAGGGCTGATGTTCGCTATTGCCATGGTGATCGCCGTGCCCATGCGTATTTTCTGGGGCTGGTTGGGAAGCGGGCGGGTTCCGCCCCAGCGTGTCATGGCGGGGCTTTCGCTTGGCATGGCCGCCAGTGCCGCGCTGATGAGCCTATATGGCGCGGATTGGCACCCTTTGCTGATCGCGGCCATCGCAACAGTGATGAGCGCGACCGCCATGTCCTGGCATGGCGTGCTGCTGTCTGAGGCTGCGCGCTTGGCCCCGCCCGGCATGCGCGGTGCTGCAACGGGTGGTGTGCTGTCCTTCGGTCAGGTGGGTGCCTTTATCCTGCCGGTGATCTATGCCGCGCAGCTTGCCGTGACGAATAGCCATGGCATTGGCTTTTTGGTTTGCGGTGTGCCGGCGCTGGTGGTGGGGATGGTGATGTGGCGCGCTTCGGCCCGCGCGGCATGAAATTTCAGGCCCCAAAACCGCGGCCAGGCACGGAAGCCAGCAGCGCTTGCGTATAGGCATGGCGCGGTGCCTCGAAAACTTGCGCGATAGGCCCGTATTCCACCACCTCTCCATCCTTCATCACCGCGACCAGATCGCAAACCTGCGCCGCCACGCGCAAATCATGCGTGATGAAGACAATCGAAAGCCCAAGCCTGAGCCGCAAATCCGCCAGCAGCTTCAAGACCTGCGCCTGCACGGAGACATCAAGCGCCGAGACAGGTTCATCCGCCACCAGCACTTCCGGGTCCAGCGCCAAAGCACGCGCAAGCCCGATGCGTTGGCGCTGCCCGCCGGAGAATTCATGCGGGAAACGTTCAATCGCTGCTGGATCAAGCCCGACCAGGCTGAACAAATCGCGCGCTTTCGCCATGGCGGCATCGCGCGCCATGCCATGGATCATCGGGCCTTGCGCCACCAGCTCCCCCGCGCGGCGGCGGGGATTGAGCGAGGCATAGGGGTCCTGAAACACCATCTGCACCCGCCGCGCGGCCTGGCGCGCCTCGCGCTTTGGCAAATGCAAAAGGTCAAGACCATCCAGGCGAATGGCACCGCCATCGGCCTGCACCAGGCGCGTGATGCAACGCGCGAGGGTGGATTTGCCGGAACCTGATTCACCCACCACGCCAAGCGTGCCGCCCTTGGGCAGGGAAAGCGTCACATCCCGCACCGCATGGGTTTCGCGCCGGCGTCGCGCAAACAAGCCGCCGCTGCGATAGGTTTTTTGAACGCCTTCCAATGTAAGAATGGACTCGCTGGCAATTGGCCGCGGCGCCGGGGCCTTTAGCGGCGGCACGGCGGCGATCAGCGCCTTGGTGTAATCATGTTGGGGTGCATGCAGCACATCGCGCGCCGGCCCCTGTTCCACCAAAAGCCCATGCTGCATCACCGCAACACGATCGGCGATTTCCGCCACCACGCCAAAATCATGCGTGATGAACAGCACCGCCGTGCCCTTGCGGCGCTGCAAATCGCGGATCAGCGCCAGGATTTGCGCCTGGGTGGTGACATCCAAGGCCGTGGTCGGTTCATCGGCAATCAGCACCACGGGATCGAGCGCCAAGGCCATCGCAATCATGGCGCGCTGGCGCTGCCCGCCGGAGAGTTCATGCGGGAAGGCGCGTGCAGCTTCCGCCGGAT
>JBIIIE010000366.1:0-3157 GCA_044235135.1 Roseomonas sp.
AAAACCGTTGTGATGGCACAATCTGAAAGCAATCCCCAGCGCGGATATAATCCTTCGCACGCTCCACCGCCGCGATATAGCCCGCTTCGGTGAAATTGCTGTCAGGCTGGGGCAAGGCCGGCAGATCGGCGGGCGGCGCCGGGCGCGGCACGGGGCGATCAAGCGCCGCCTCAGCCTCATCCAGGCGCGCATTGGCTGCCTCCCAGGCGGTTTGCGGATCGGCACCGGGCCAAACCGGCGCGCAGAGCAGCAGCGTGTCGCGCACATGGTCAAACACCGCCATCAGCGTCGGGCGCGTCATCACCGCATCGGGAATGCCAAGCACATCCGGCTTGGTGGAGGGCAGTTTTTCGATCAGCCGCACCAAATCGTAACCCAGATAACCGAAAAGCCCCGCCGCGATGGGCGGCAAATTCGCGGGCACCACCATGCGACATTCATTGATGATGGCGCGCAGACTATCCAAGGCAGGGGCCGTTTCCGGCACAAAACCATGCGGCGCTGAAAGCGCGTGGCGATTGAGCTCTGCCTTGCCATTGCGGCAGCGCCAGATCAGGTCTGGTGCCATGCCAATCGCGGAATAACGCCCGCGCGCCGCACCGCCTTCAATGCTTTCCAACAAAAACGCATTGGCCTGCGCGCCGCCCGTCAGTTTCAGGAAGGCGCCAACAGGTGTGTCCAAATCCGCGACGCGTTCACGAACCAGGATTTGCCCGCGCCCCGTTTCCAACGCCGCGCGAAATGCCGCGAAACCGCCGCCGCTCATCTTGTCACCTGTTCCAGCACGCGTTCATTGATGCGCACATTGCCCCGCACACGCAATGCCGCCTGGAATTGCTGTTCCAGATCATCGCCAACCGCCTGTTCGATTTCAACGCGCACGCGCCCCATGCCAAGCGGATCGGAAGCCGGATCAAGCCGCAGGATTTCCGCAACCGAAGCAACCGCGAAACCGCCGCGAATTTCCGCCATGGTGGCTTCCCCGCGCCTGGCTTCAAACAGGGGCGGCAGCAATTCCGGCGGCACCGGGCTGCCCTGCGCGGGATCGCGCCCGAAAGGCGCGGTGCGCGTGCTGATCAGGCCCATTTCCTGCGCGGCTTCAACCAGGGTCTTGCCACCGCGCTGCGCCGCCAAAAGCCCCGCCGCGCGGGTTTCGGTAAAGCGCCGGCGCGCATCGGCCACCACGGCGCGGCGGAGTTCCTGCTCAACCTCGGCAAAGGGGCGAAGCTGCGGGGGCGTCACGCTGCTGATTTCAATCGCGACAAAGGCATCGCCAAATTCCTGCAAGCGCGGCGCAGCAGCTTGATCCTGCGTGAAGATCGCGCGCAGCACGGCATTGCGTTGATCGTCGGGCACTGGCAGTGCCGCGGCTTCATTGGTGGGGGTCCTTCCGCCAGGATCAATCGTTGCATTCACCAGCATCAGCCCAAAGCGCGGCGCAGCTTCGGCCAAAGTCATGCCACCCGCCAAAGCATCTTCCACCTTATTGCCACGCTCATACGCAAGATCGAGTGCGCGGTCCTTCGCGACATCACGCCGCAATTGATCACGCAATTGATCAAGCGTGAAAACCTGCGCGGGTTCCACCGCTTCAACACCAATCACATGCCAGCCAAAGGGGCTTTGCACCGGATCGGTCACGGATTGCGGCGCGGCAGCAAAGGCAGCATCGGCCAAGGCGGGAATGGGCAGGCTTGCCTTATCGCCCATGGGCAGTGCCATGGCCTGACCGCCGGCAGCGTTAGCGGCGGCTTCCACCCTTTCCCAATCCGCACCCGCTTGCCAAAGCTGCGCCAATTCCCGCGCGCGGGCTTCATCGGCCAGCACCACCTGGCGGATTTGCCGACGCTCTGGCCTGTCATATTGGCCGTGGCGGGCTTCAAAAGCCTGTTTGATTTCTTCCTCGGTGACAGCAATTTCAGCGGCCAAGGTTTCCGGCGACAGCACAGCGATGCTGATTTGCCGAAACTCCGGCGTGGAAAAGCGCTGCGGATTGTTTTCCAAGAAGCGCTGCAATTGCGCTTCGGTGGGCGCTTCCGGTTCCGGCGCGGCGGAGAAAGGCAGCAGCACCACATCAGCGATGCGTCGTTCCGTCTGCCAGACCAGTTGCGGCGCGGTCATGGCATCGGGCGCTGCCGCACCGGAACGCACCGCGCCCAGCAATTGCTGGCGCAGCAAATCGCCCCGGATCAACGCCAGGAACTGTGCTTCGGTCAATTCATTGCTGCGCAGCACCTGCGCCAAAACCTCACGCGAAAAACGCCCATCCGGCCCGGTCAGGCCGGGGATCGCGAAGACCGTGTCGCGCACCATGTCTTCAGGCGCGACCACGCCCATGCGCTGCGCTTCCGCCAGCATGGCACGTTCGCCGATCAGGTTTTCCAAGGCGCCGGCAGCAACCGCGCGACGGATCGCCTCATTCGGCTCGAACCGATTGCCCAATTGTCGCGCGATTCGCGCCATTTCGCGCCGCGCGGCGTTCTGCGCTTCCTCGGCTTCGATCCGCTGATCTCCAACCCGCGCCACCGCCGTATCGCGGCCAAAATTGCGCACCACATCCTCAATCCCCCAGACGGCGAAGGACAGGACAAGCAGGACGAAAAGCGCCTTGGCGACCCAGGTAGAGGCCAGGCGACGCATGAAGGTGATCATGGGAAAGGTGATTACCGCCGCGCGGGCCGGCGCGAAAGGCCCGATGCTTGCCAAGCCCCCCAGGCGGCGGCTAGCCACTCACGCAAAGATGAAGCCCCCAAGCCCAGGAGGAACCCAAGCATGACCCCCGGTGTGCGCCCGCTGATAGCCGGCAATTGGAAAATGCATGGGCTGGCCGCGGATGGGCTGGCCCTGGCCCGGGCCGTTGCCGCCGGGGCGGCGGGGCTGAAGGCGGAGGTGCTGATCTGCCCCCCCGCCACGCTGATCGCCCCCTTGGCGCCGGTTTGCGCCGGGGTGGTGGCGCTTGGCGGGCAGGATTGCCATGAGGCCGCCAAGGGCGCCCATACCGGGGATATCGCCGCCGCAATGCTGAAGGATTCCGGTGCCGCTTACGTTATTCTGGGCCATTCGGAACGCCGCATGGCGTATCGGGAAACGAGCCACCGCGTCCGCGCCAAGGCCAAGGCCGCCTTGGCCGCCGGCCTGATCCCGGTGGTTTGCGTGG
>JBIIIE010000368.1:0-3155 GCA_044235135.1 Roseomonas sp.
ATGTCGATTCAAGCGCGCTGGCGTTTGAAATCGCCGCCAAGGCCTGCTTCCGCGAAGGCATGAAGAAGGCCGGTCCGGTGATCCTGGAACCGATCATGGATGTGGAAGTGACCACGCCATCCGATCACGTGGGCGATGTGGTGGGCGATTTGAACCGCCGCCGCGGCGTGATCCAAAGCCAGGATATGGCAGGCACCAGCGTCATTGTGCGCGCGCATGTGCCGCTCAAGGAAATGTTCGGCTATATCTCGAACCTGCGCGGCATGACGAAGGGGCGCGCTTCCTTCTCCATGCAGTTCCACCACTACGATCCCGTGCCGCGCAATATCGCGGATGAGATCATGGCGAAGTCGGCGTAATTCACGCCTGATTTTGGATCAGCAAAACGGCGCGGGGCCTTCCCGCGCCGTTTTTGTTTGGGCCAGGGTTCAGGCCTCAGCTTTTCCCGGCATAGGATTTCGCCATGCCATCCGCGGGATCGGCCTGCGGGCCATAGGGCATGATGGGGTAGCGCAAGCCTGCCTTGGACAGCCCAAGCAGGCCTTCCACGGCACGGGCCAAATCCTCGGGCGGGCAGGCCATCAGCATTTCATCATCGGCCACACCGCCATAGCGGCGCTCCGCATAGCAGGGGATGGAAAGGCAGACGGTGCGGTCACGCAAGGCGCGGCCCCAGGAATCGGCGCAGGCGCTTTCCCCGGTGATGGAAAAATCATAGCGCTTGTAGTTCTTCCATTGCAGCCCGTTGATGAACAGGATCATTTGCGCGGGATTGGCGTAGAATAGGCAGATATCGGGCGGATCAAGCCGGGCGGACCGCAAGGGCGAGACCACCAGCCCCTTATAGCGCGCCGGTACGCGCGGCATTTGCGCCTGATGCAGACGCCCGGCTTCCTGATTTTCGAACCAAACACCTTCGAATTTGCGGCCTGAGAGGTAAAGCTCGGAGGGTTCATTCAACCCAATCACGCCGCCGCAATTGCTGAAACCCGGCACGTTTTCTTCCGTGATGCCCATGGTGAAGCCCGCGATGCGCGCCTGTGTCACCAATTGGCAGGTGGAGAATTTCTTGCCTTCCGTCGGGCGACGCAGCCCAGGGATTTTCGCCATTTCCTCGGAATCGTCAAACAGCTTCATGCCGAAGGGAAAGGTGCGAATGCGCAGCAATTCGGTCAATTGCCGCGCCAATTCGGCAATCGCCTTGGCATCTAGCGGGGGTTTTTCGGCAGTGGGCAGGGCATCGGGCATAGTTGGTTCCTCCGGCCCCATCATGGCCTCTGTTGCGGCGCCGCGCCATGCCCCCGCCCGGCGACCAAGGGGAAGGAATAAAGCCGTTCCTCGCCGAGCAGAAAGGCGCGCCCACCCTGCGGGAAAAGCCTGGCAATGGCGGGATCGGTCACGCATAGCCCGCCGGTGAAGGCGCCAAAGGCCGGCATCACCACGCGGCGCGGATTGGCGACAAAACAGGGGCGGGAAATGCCGCCGGCGCGCGTAGGCGCAGTGGCTTTGGGGTGCAAATGCCCAGCGATTTCCGGCGGCGCCTGGCGCGAGAAAGGGCTTGGGATATGGCGAAAGGTGATCGGCCCCTGGCGCCATTCGGCAAAGGCCTCACCGGGCAGATCGCATGGCGGTGCGGGATCGTGATTGCCGAGCACCCAGATGGGCTCAAGCCCCTGCAAAAGTTGCAGCAGCGCCGCCCGATCCGCGGGCGAGAGGCGCGCGGCACCCTCCGCATCATGGAAACTATCGCCCAGAAACACCAAGCGCTTCGGGCCATAGCGCCGGATCAGCAGCGCCAGCCGTGCGAGGGTTTCGCGCGTGTCATAGGGCGGCAGGAAATAGCCGGCACGCGCAAAGGCGCTGGCCTTTTCCAGATGCAAATCCGCAACGCATAGCAGCTTCTGCGCCGGCCAATGCAAAACCCCGGCGGGGTCGAGCATGACGCGTTCTGCGCCCAGATGCAGCGGCGCGGCATTCATGAGGCGCGCCTTGGGGCTGAACGGATGAAGCGCGATTTCCGGCCGCGCTGTTCCGCGCCACGCCGCGCTGATGTGCCGCGCGTCGCGATGCCATCGGTCATCTCGGCGAGGGTTTCAGCAAATTCCTCCGCGCCATCGGTCGCTTCGCTGACCAAGGCAGCGGCTTCGGCAAGCAGCGCATCCTCAGCGCCGCCCGCCACCCATTCGCGGCCTTCCTCGATCAAGGCGGGCACGGCCAGCGGCGAAACACGCGAAAGCGCCCGATGCGTGATGCGCCCCTGGATGCGCGCGAGAAGTGCGGCGATGCGTGCAACATCTGTCAGCCCCCGCGCGGCTTCTTCGCGTGTGGCGCGCAGCAATATGTGGTCCGGTTCATGCCGGCGCAGCACATCATAAATCAAATCCGCATTCATGGTCATTTGCCGGCCGGATTTCTCCGCGCCCGGATGGTGTTTTTCGAGCAACCCCGCAATGGTGGCGATATTGCGAAAGCTCCGCCGCAGCATGGAAGATTCCGCGAGCCATTCCTCCATCTCATCGCCCAATATGTCTTGCGCAAATAGTCGTTCAACGCCGGTCGGTTCAAAGGCCGACCAGATCGCCAGCACATAATCCGTCCCCACATAGCCAAGCGGCCCCATGGCAAGCTTTTCCATGCGCTTTGTGACCAAAAGCCCGAGGGTTTGATGCGCCAAGCGCCCTTCAAACGTATAGGCCACCAGAAACCAGCGGCCACCGCGCGGGAAAGTTTCAATCAGCAAACCATCGCGGGGCGGCAATTCACTCCGCAGGCTTTGCAGCTTTAGCCATTCCTGCACCGGTTCCGGCAAATGCGCCCAGCGCGAAGGATCGTGCAGAATGCAGCGCACGCGCGCGGCGAGCCAAGTGGTCAACGGCATGCGGCTGCCAGCATAAACCGGCACGCGCGGTTCATCGCCGCCGCCGGGGCTGACAATCACCGCTGCCGGATCAAGCCTTTCATAGCGCACCACTTGACCCGCAAACAAAAAGCAATCGCCGGGCGCGAGCGTGGAGACAAACCATTCCTCCACCTCCCCCAAGGTGCCGCCACCGCGCAGCCGCACCTTGATCATGGGCGTTTCGACAATGGTGCCAAGGTTCAGGCGAAATTGCCGCGCGACACGCGCATCACGGATATGCAGCCGGCCTTCGGAA
>JBIIIE010000431.1:0-8995 GCA_044235135.1 Roseomonas sp.
GGGCGAGATTAAGGGCCGGGAACTTTGCCCGACTACGGGAGCGGTTTGGCGCTACCTGCAAGGCGGCACCCTCTATGGCCCCCTCGTGGCGGAAGCGGACCGTCTCTCCCAGCACTACCGCTTCTTCCACTGGCCGCTGGAATTCCCCGACGTCATGCGCGATGGGGGCTTCGACCTTATCTGCGGCAATCCGCCATGGGAGACAACCAGCCCGGACGCCAAGGAATTCTTCGCCGCCTACGATCCGCAGGTGCGCTTCATGTCGAAGGAGGAGCAGACCGATGCCTTCGAGGAGCTGAAGCAGAACTCAGGCATCCTGGCGCGGTGGGATGCGTACCGGCGCTCCCTCTACACGCAGACCAACTTCTACAAGGGAAGCGGGCGCTACCGCCTCTACGCGCCGGGCAATCTCGGCAAGGGCGACCTCAACGTCTACCGCATGTTCGTCGAGATCGCGCTGGACCTCACGCGCCCCGGTGGCTGCGCGGCGCAATTGGTGCCGGAAGGGCTCTACGGTGGGGCCAACGCGGCGGCGATCCGCGGCGCGATGTTTGAACGCTTCCGTCTGGATCGGATCGTGGGGTTCGAGAACTCGCGCGGCATCTGGTTTCCCGCCGTGCACACCGCGGCAAAGTTCTGCCTGTACGTTGCCTGGCCGGGTGGTAAGACCGAGGAATTCCGTGCCGCGTTCCGCGTGAACTCGGAGCAGAAGCTGGCCGAGGTGGCGGAGGGACACATGCTTTCCATTCCCGTCAGCATGGTGCGTGAGTTCGCCCCTGAGACGATGGCCGTTATGGAGATCGCCGCGCAGCAGGACATCGACATCTGCCGGAAGATGTATGCGCGCCATCCAAAGTTCGGTGAGCACATCGCGGGCCAGCCAAACCGCGTTTATATGGCAGAAATCCATATGGGCGGCGATCGTGAGCTTTTCCCGGAGGGTGCGACCGGGCTCCCGCTCATCGAGGGGCGGATGGTAGACCTGTACGATTACCGCGCCAAGGCACATGTATCGGGGCACGGTCGATCAGCAGTATGGCGAGATCTTCCGTTCGGCGAACCGGGCAAAGCGATTGTTCCGAGATGGCGTGTTCCACCTGATTTAGTTCCGGAAAAGCTATTGGTCCGAATTGGTCAATGCAGACTTGCCTTTTGTAGTGTTGGTAGTCCGACTAATCAGCGGACGCTTATGGCGTCTTTGATTCCATCCCAAGTTCTTTGCGGGCATAGTGTCCCCACTATCTTGTTCGATGACGATGCACCCGCAAACAAACTTCTCTGGCTTGGGGTTGCTAACACTCTCACAATGGATTTCGTCGTTCGAAAGAGGACAGCACTCAATTTGACTTTTACCATGATGGATTCACTCCCATTCCCACGGGACTGGCGTACCGCGCCCGCCGCCAAAGAGATCATCACCCGCGCCTTCGCGCTCGCCGCCTGCGGCGAGGAGATGGAGGACTTCCGACGTGCCGCACGAGGCTCGCCCGGCATCCCGGTTGGACTTGTGCCTGAGGAAGATCCCGCGCAACGCGCCCAGCTGATGGCGGAGATCGAAGTGCTGGTTGCTCGCGAGGTCTACGGCCTAGACCGCGACGATCTGCTATTTCTGCTCGACCCGGACAACATCCTTGCGGCCGATTCCGGCGTCGAGACCTTCAAGGCACTACGCAACCGGGAGAGCCGGGAGCATGGCGAGTATCTGACTCAGCGCCTCGTCTTGGAGGCCTGGGATCGCCTGCCTGCGGCGAGCGATAGCTCCGTCGGTGGCAAGGGGCCTGGCGATGTCCGCACTTGACCTGATTCCGCTCGATCATATCGCCGAATCACATCTCCAGGCGCTGGTGAGCAACGGTGCGTCTGAGACCTTTAGCCTTGAATTCAAGGAGACGACCTACGGCAGCGCCGACGACGATAAGCGCGAGTTCCTGAAGGATGTGACAGCACTCGCGAACACGAGTGGCGGGCACGTCATCATCGGCATGGCGGCAGTAGACGGCGTGGCGACAAGCCTTCAGCCGATCACGTCGCCGTCGGCCGATCAGGAGAAGCAGCGACTGGAGAATATGCTGCTGGCAGCGGTGGAGCCACGCCTGGTCGGCCTGCAGATGCGAGAGGTTCCGGTCACGGGCGGCTATGTGCTGGTGCTTCGCGTGCCACGGAGTTGGAACCCGCCGCACCGTGTCACCTTCAAGGGCCTGAACCGCTACTTTTTCCGCCATTCCACTGGCGTGTATGAGCCAAGCGTCGATCAGCTTCGTGCGGTCTTCCTGGGCGGCGCAGAGCGCGAACGCCAGCTTTTGGAGTTCCGGCTGGATCGGCTGAGCAGGCTGCGAACCGGTGAACGAGGCCCGCGCGTTCGCGGGGCAGGAAAGCTGGTGGTTCAGGTTGTCCCGTTCGTCGAGCGTCAGGAAAGCTTCGCCTTACCAAGTACCGACGACGCATGGCGACTATTTCAGCCATTGACCGCCGGCGGTAGCCTGGATTGGTTCCATAACTTTGAAGGCATGGTCCTCTACTCCGTGAGTGGGGAGCAGGCCAATGGCACGACCACCTATACGCAGATATTCCATACGGGCGCCGTAGAATTCGTCCGCGGCGGCTACGTTACCGATCGCGATTTCCTGGGCTCGACCTTGCGCCTGATTAGTACCGCTTCATTAGTGCGTGACTTGTTTGGCGCCACCAAACGCGGGCTCGTCGGACTGACAGCATGCCGCGCCGAGACCCCTTTCGTCGTGATGGTATCTCTGCTTGACGCAGGCGGAGCACGACTCGCGATCACAGGATATGATCTCGATCAGACTCGGCCACTCGACCGAGCCGACCTCCTATTCGCTCCGGTGGTCATTACGGCGGAAGATCTCCAGGGCGACTGGTCTCGCAGCTTGGCTCCGATTGCTGATTCCTTATGGAACGCCTTTGGGTACGAGAAGTGTCATGTTCTGCGCGATGCGAACGGCGCTTGGTCCGGCGTTCCGGGCGGGTGGCAATGATCCGCGTGGCGCTGCGGCAGTACTACTGCGATCCCGTTGGAAGTCCGTGAAGGCGTTGTGATATGACAACATTGGCCGTCTGGGCGACGAGGGGGTTCATATTCCGGACCTCGACATGACGGCGAAATGTGCTCTCTCCCAGTTCCGCCGCAAGGCGTCCGAGCAACTCATCCAAGAAGGATGATGCGGCACCGTTGATCCCTGCAAAATCGATGATCAAGGGTGAATCCAGGTCTGGTAGCATGGCCATGATTTTCCGCCTCAGCGCCGCTGCCGGTGCTCGTGCCCGGGCGCTGATGACCTCATCCCGCACCAGAAGACCAGCAGTCTGGGCGGCTTCAGCCTGCTTCCCGATAAAGTCGAGCGCGGTTCCCGCGATGAACGTCTTTCGAAGGTCGATGGGCCGATCGAGACGAAAATTCAGCACCAGGCCCGTCCCGAAGGCACGCGGCACCTCAACATAGCCTTTGTCCTGCCCCGCGAGAATGCGGAACATCGCATTACCCGACCAAACATGCAGGTCCCCTCCGTTCTCGACCACGATCTCCCGCGTTCCGGCCAAACCGTTGCCTTGGCCAATTTTCGGGTCACGCGTCACGCCGCGCTGCAACGCCTTGGCGATAGCCTCACCGTCGCTGCCAGTGGGGGTCGACGACGCGAGGGATTGCCGGATTCCAATTCCCTGATCGACCACCGCCAGTTCAAGCCGTTGGCGCCGCTCGTCTATGCGTGCGTAGAAAACGCCGGGTGTAGCAGCCGATGCGTGGAGTTCGACATTGTCGGTGACTTCATTCGCCGCCCACTCGATGGCAGGCATGACGGCGCGTGGTTCCACCGCGTGCCGCATCACGAGGTCGCAAAGGCTGTCCACCGCTTCGTTTACTTTGACCCCATCCGAGATCGCTATGAGGGGTACGACGTTCGTCCTGGGTGCTGGTGCGGATGCACTGCGCGGAAGTCCGAGCAGGTTGCTTCGGTCGATTCTCCTGAGTGCCTCGATTACCGCCGTGTCGCCGGATATTTGGGGAGCACCGCCTGCCTGTCTATCGGACAGAATCCATGCAGCCAGCAGGGCTACCGCCCCGGGCGTCGGAGAACTGCCGGCAGCGAAGCGGAAAGTCGCGCCGGACATGCCGCCCTTGCGGCCTCGAGCCTGCCGCAGGCCATTGAGAATTTCTGTAGGACCGACCCGGCCTTTGAATTGCAAGAGTGACACGGAAAGCCTCAAACGAACATGTTGAGCCGGATGGGCGCTGAACGGTTTGTATTGCCAATAACGCGAGCATCATAGATCATTATCAAAGAAGCCACAGTACTGCCCTCGCCATCAGGCGTATTGCGGTCCTTGTACTGGTGTGGCCATGCTAGGCTCGTTGTAGCCAGAAGCCGCCGCTCCAAAGTGTCCACTCTCGAAGGGCAGATTTCGGGCAGCAAACGGGAAAGCCGCTCCGAGACCCCCCCGAAACCTCGGGGTTCAGCCCCCTCTTTCCGTTTCCAGCCCCCAACCGCCCCACCAGTCCATTTCCCAACCACGCTGCACCGCAGCATAAATAAAACCCATTCAGATCAACGCGTTAAACCTTGTTGGAAAAATCGGCCTACCCTCAAGCTTTGGAGAGAATTCGGGGTTTCGGAGAGAAAACGCCGGAACATTCCGCTTGAGCACCCTCAAGGTCGCCAGAAAAATCTTTGTTTTCAAGGGGGTTTAGGTGGCCGCCTGGGGCGCCAACCCGGTTCAGCCAGGTGGCGACTGGAGCGGGCGAAGGGATTCGAACCCTCGACCCCAACCTTGGCAAGGTTGTGCTCTACCCCTGAGCTACGCCCGCAACCATGAGAAGGCTCATGCCACGAACCCTAACGGAAGGCAAGATCACCGCCGCGCCGTTCATGCGCTTCCCCAGGAAAGCCCAATTGGGCCTCAAAATCCCGTTTGTGACATATGGCAGGCCGAGTTCCTGAAGCCGCGCTTCCCCTATCGGGGCAACCGCTTGAAGCCTTCATCGTCTCAAGATGCGCCTGCAGTGGCATGGATCGGTCAAGATGATCATGGAGCGCCCCAAACGACCCCGGGTTGGGGAAGGGTGCTGACGGCGCTTCTCCAACCACCAATAACAAGTCGCTGCGTCAACGGCGCCATTCAGATTCGCCGCGGCGGCGCGGGCCTTACGGAAGATATTGGCGCAGGTCTCCGTGCGGCCATCTGACCCACCCTCGGCGCATTCTGTTCCGGTGGGTGTTTTTGCAGGCGCAGCCACAACGCCTCATCCCGCCCGTAGAAATCCGGACGAATTTCCACCTCGCGCCCCGGCGATGCCAAGGCCGTATGATATGAAATAAATACCGGCACAGGATCGGCCAGGTGTTTGCGCACCGTATCGCCGGTCTTCACCTTGCTTTGGATGACTTCCATCGGCTCATCCATCAGCAGCGCGGCCAATTCCAGGGGGTTTTGCACGCGAATGCAGCCATTGCTGAGCCGCCGATTGTCGCGGCTGAAGGCATCCTTGTCGGGCGTGTCGTGCAAATAGACATCAAATTGGTTCGGCATTTCGAACATCACCGCACCAAGCCCGGCTTGCGGGCCTGGCGCCTGCTTCGCATCACCATTCGGCAGCATGGTGATATTGTTCTTCACCAGATACAGCGGATCCTTTTGCAGCATCGGGCGGATATCAGCATCCACAATATCATGCGGAATAATCCAGGGAGGATTGAACAGCGCGGATTTGATCACCGTATGCAATTCGGGGCTTTGCTTTCGATCCGTCGCATCCCCAACGACAACCCGTGTAACAAAAACGGGCCGATCATCGCGATAAAAAACAAGCTGTTGATCGGGCACATTCACCCAAACACGATCCGCCGGCAACTCACGCGGCAGCCAGCGATGGCGTTCCAGATTGGCCTCGATCACGCGCAGGCGATTGGCGCGGCTACGGTCGGGACGTGCAGCGCTCCGCTGGCGCTGCAACGCCTCGCGCAGCGCCAGATAGGTTGGGGTTTGAGGGGCAAGTGCTTCAATTGCGGCCACCGGATCTGGGCCATCCAGCGCTTCATGCAGCACTTCGGTCACATCCAGCGGGTCGGGCTTGAGCGCTTCTTGTTGCTTGCGTCGGTCTGGCGGCAGCGCGCCGAAGGCTAGCGCCTCGGCATAGGTCAGCACCGCATGGGTCAGCAGCAAATCACGCCGATCAGGCGGGAAACTATCCATCCGCCGCAGCAGATCGGCCTGGAACAATCCGGGGTCCAGGCCGTGATCCCAGGCCCGCAGTATCAGCGCCTTTAAGGCCCTGGCTTCGGCTTCGCGGGTGGTCCAAACCGGCTCAAAATCACGCCGCGCGTAAAAGCGCCGCAAAAGTTGGCCATCCAGCGTTTCGCCCGCCACAACGGGCGGCGGCTCCTCCGGGGCATTATCGGTTTCTGGCGGAGGCTCACGCCCCGCCATTGGATCGAGCGAATCGCTCTCAGACGATGCGCAGCCCGACAGCGCAAGCACACCCGCAAGGCCAGCGACGCCGCGCAAGAGGCTGGCGCGACGCGAAATAAGGGCGGCGGAGAGCCCAAATTGCCCATCGGAGCCCAATTTCAGCCTGTCAAAAGACAGTTTCACGCGTCCAACTCCTGAAACTTCACATTCCATCGAAGAAAAGGGTTTGACAACCTACGCATAATTGCCTTCTATCTGGTCCGTTTCCTAGTCTCTAGCAACCTGGATGTGCAACATGAACACCGATTCCAAAGAAATGACCCGCAAGGCGCTGCTGCGTAAGGCTGCTGCCGTCGCTATCCTGGCGCCGGCAGCGCTGCTCGCCGCTTGCGCTTCTGAGCCTGCGCCGGCCCCGGCCCCGGCTCCTGCCCCCGCGCCGGCTCCGGCGCCGCGCGCCCGCGGCTAACCTGATCAGCCTTGTGGCGGTGCTTCGGCGCCGCTTTCGGGGCTTTGGCGTGGCTGCTTCATCAGCAGCGTTGAAATCCCCGTTGTGCGTGAAGCACAGCGGGGATTTTTTGTTTTCCAAGGATGGCAAGCCTGCGCCTTCGCGACATCGGGCAGGGCAGGGGCCTTGGCTTTGGGGGCGGCGGTGGCAATGCTGAAGGGCAAGGCGCCGAAATGATCCGATGCTCAGCCTTGTCTTTGTCTGACAGAGAAGCTTTCCCGCCCAAGGGTGGCGTTTACCCTTCAGTGCAACAATAATTTCTTCTGTAGTAGATATGGATACACGGCGTTTTCGCTATGTCTTCCTCTCTCCCTTATCCGGTAATGGCCGCATGACGCGAAGCTGCTGCGCCAAGGCGCCATGCCCGGCCAATTCCGCAAGCAAGGCCGCTTCTTCTCGCGCCGCTTCAAAGCCCAGCCGGTAGCCAGCATAGGTCGCCTGATCGAGGCTTTGGCCCAAGGCCTTGCCGATGCCCTGCATTACCGGCTCCCTTCTTGTCCCAGGCGGCTTCACCGCCCTTTGCAATACCCCGCGCCGGCATGGCTGGTGCCAGATGGGCAAGACCCGCCCCGACTTGGCACATATTCGCGGCGCCCATCTGTCCGGCAATAGCCTGCCCCCGCATGGCTGGTGCCGGAAGGGCAAGACCCGTTCTGCGCCGCGACAAACCCCGCGCCGGAAGAAGATCGGCAATAGCCCGACCCCGCATGGCTGGAACCCGATGGGCAGGACCCGTTGCGTGCCGGCACCATTTGCTGCGCCATGGCGGTGCTTGTGGGAAGCAGTAACGCGAACAGCGCAGCGCGCAGCAACATTTTGGGCAATCCTTCATGGGGCCATCATCAGAAAAGCTGCAGATCGCGGCTTCTCCATGGCCTTCTTATGGCGCGGTAGGGTTGATCAAACCCTTTCCAGCACCGTCGCGATGCCTTGCCCCACGCCGATACACATGGTGGCCAAGGCGCGCTTCAGCTTGCATTCCTGCATTTCACGCGTCGCGGTGGCGATCAGTCGCGCACTACTCATGCCCAGCGGATGGCCGAGCGCAATCGCGCCACCATTCGGGTTCACGCGCATATCATCATCTGAAATGCCAAGCCCGCGCAGGACCGCCAGACCCTGGGCGGCGAAGGCCTCATTCAATTCGATCACATTCATCTGGTCTTGCGTCATGCCAAGCCGCGCCAGCAGCTTTTGCGTCGCCGGCACCGACCCAATCAGGTCTGGGCAATGGACATCGCCCA
Organism: Roseomonas sp.; assembly: GCA_044235135.1. Classification (GTDB taxonomy): domain Bacteria; phylum Pseudomonadota; class Alphaproteobacteria; order Acetobacterales; family Acetobacteraceae; genus Neoroseomonas. Next base: position 8,173 of record JBIIIE010000431.1, read on the forward strand.
TATCCCCATGGCGCGCGGCTTTGCCTAAGCTTGCCGCCGTCATTGATTGGTTCAGCCGGAAGGTCCTTGCCTGGAAGTTCTCGATCACGCTCGACACAGATTTTTCATTGAAGTTGTCGAGGAGGCGCTGGCCAAATGTGGTAAGCCCGAAATCTTCAACACGGATCAGGGGTCGCAGTTCACGAGCCTGGCCTTCACGGAGCTGCTGAAAAGTCACGAGATCGCGCTCAGCATGGATGGCAAAGGGGCCAGGCGGGACAATGTGTTGGTGGAGAGGCTCTGGCGGACCATCACATACGAGGAGGTTTACCTCGGGGCCATTGCCAGCGTCCCTGAGGCGCGGGCTTTGCTTGGCCGATATATCGAAGGCTTCTACAAAACCCGCCGGCCCCATTCGCGCCTTGACCGGCGGACACCGGACGAGGCCTATTTCTCCGCGCTGCCATCCATCCCGATGGCGGCATGACCAAGGCAGGAATACACTCAGGAAACGCCAAGGAACTGTTCAAACAAACCGGGTCGGCTCTAAGATCAGATTCCCCCATCCCCCACAATTCTTCCCGCTTCCAGCCTGATCACCCGGTTGCACCAGCGCTTGACCACATTCATGTCGTGCGTCGCAATCACCAGGATTTCAGACGCGGTCACCAATTGCTCAAGCCGTATTTCGGCCTTGGCCATGAAATCGGCGTCACCTGCGCTAAACCATTCATCCATCAGCAAAATTTGCGGCTGAACGGCGGTTGCCATCGCGAAGGCCAAACGGATGGACATGCCGGCGGAATACCCATGAATGGGCACATCCAAAAACTCACCAAGGCCC
>JBIIIE010000369.1:0-3146 GCA_044235135.1 Roseomonas sp.
AGGGCAGCGCCATCTTCCGCAATATGGAAACACGCCAGACCGGCGATGCCACCATTTTGCAAATGCGCCTTGCGCAGCCCGGCACGCTGCGCCCGCGGCGTGAAGGCAATGCCTGGGTGATGGAAGCCTTCCGCGATGCGGTGGACGCCAACCGTGCGCTGACGGCCATGACGCCAGAATTGGACCAGGGTCCGCCGACCCGTCTGGTTTTGCGCGCGGCACGGCCTGGGCGGAGCGTGACAGTCCTTGATCCCGAAACCGGCAGCCCGCTTTTGGTGGGCACGCTTCGGGAAGCAGGGCAGGCGGTTGCCATTGGTCGGCGCCAGCCGGAATTCCAATTGCTGCCGGCCATGCTGGGCGTCGCGGTCCTGCCGCGGGGCGATAATATCCAACTGCGTGCCCTGAATGACCGCTTTATTCTTCAAGCTTCAGGCATGGATTCCCTCAGGCTTGGCGCGGATGCTGGGCGGGAACCTTTGGCCGAGGCCGCAACGCTGAGTCGCATCATGGACCTGCCTTCGGCGACCTCTGCTACGCTGTTGGAACGGCTTCGCACTGCCTCGGCCAATATCGCGTCCGCCGGGCCGCTCGGTCGCTCGGAAGCGCGGCGCCATGCGGCGGAAGCACTGCTCGCCATGGGCATGCCGCAAGAAGCCCAGGCCATGGCGACGCTGGCATTGCAGGAAGACCCGCGCGCTGGCGCCGACGCTAGGCTTGTGATGGTGCAGGCCGCAGCCGCCCTGTTGGCAGGCCGGGATAGTGAGGCGCGGCAGCTTGAAAACCCGCAACTGCCCGCAAGCGACGAAACCACGCTCTGGCGCGGGTTTCTGGCCGCCGCCCGGGGTGATCATGCCGTGGCAGGCCCCGCCATCGCCGCCAGCCTGCCGCTATTGCTTTCCTACCCGCGTCCCCTGGCGCAGCGCCTATTCCCCATCGCCATGGAAAGCCTTGCCGCCGCCGGAGAACTAACCGCTGCCAATCGCCTCGCGGATGCCGATCCTGATAATCCCAGCCTCCATCTTGCCCGCGGCATGATCGCCGAAGCCGATGGCCGGGTTGACGATGCGCTGGCTTCTTATCGTCAAGCCATCCAGGGGCGGGATCGGCTGCGCCGTGCCCGCGCCATCCGACGCAGCGTGGAATTGCGCCTGGCCATGGGTCAGCTTGATGTGGCCGGCGCCATTGCTGAATTGGAAGCTGCGCTTTTTGCCTGGCGCGGCGACGCCGATGAGGTGAGCGTGCGTATCCGCCTTGCCGAATTGCAACGCGAAGCCGGCAATGGCCGTGCTGCCTTTGAATTGCTGCAGGAAACCCAGCGCTTCTTCCCGGAGCGTGAAGCCGATCTGCGCCCGCATTTGCGCGCCGCTTTCGCCAACGCCTTACAAAGCGCGCCGCCCTTGAATGCCGCCGCCTTTTATGATGCGCATCCGGAATTCCTGCCCGAAGATGAGGCCGGTAGCCGTTCCGTGCTGACCCTGGCCGATCGGCTTGCAGCGCTTGACCTGGCGGACCGAGCTTCGGCCGTGCTGCGCGATGCCTTGGCCAGGCTGACCGACCCCACAACGCGTCGGCCAGTCAGCACCAAACTCGCGGCCATACGCCTCGCCGAGGGCGATGCGCAGGGCACTCTGGCCGCGCTTGATGCGGCGACCGAGGGCAATGGCCAGGAAGTCGAACGTGCCATTCTCCGTGGGCGCGCCTTGGCCCGCGCCGGTAATCGCCGCGTCGCCGAGGGGCTGCTTTCCGAATTGGGTGATGATGGCGCCGAAGCACTCGCGGAGGTGCGCGCGGCGGCGCAGGATTGGCGGGGTGCTGCCTCGGCCATGATGAACCATATTGATGCCAAGGTGCCGGCGGCGCCGGCGCCCCTGGATGCCACCATGCGGCGCGATCTGGCGCGCGCTGCGGCTTATGCCGCCATGGGCAATGATACCGAAACGCTTGCGCAACTTCGTGACAACTACGCCACCAGGATGCAGGGCGGGCCGCTGGCCGAGGCCTTCACGTTACTCACGGGCGATTCGCTGCGCGGTGTGCAGGATTTGCCGCGGCTGCAACGCGAAATCAGCCAATTGCGCCTGCTGCCGGAAAGATTGGGCGGGCTGAATACACCTGCGCCAGCCGCGGCAGCGGCTGCGCCAAGAACCACATCGCCGGGGCGATAAAGATTTTGGCCCTTGCGGAGGCCGGCAGGAAAATTCTTAGGCTACCCCCTAGATTTCCCTTGCCTCTGCGCCCCGCTTGCCCCATATGCCGCAATTGTTGACCCCAGATCAGAATTCCCTGATCACCCTGGTCATCTGCTGGCTGGAAGGAGCCCTGCTATGGAAGCTCTCGTCCAACCGGGGATGGTCTCGGATTTGCCGAGCGACACCCGGAATTCCGACGAAGACGTCTTGGCCCATGCCGAGAAGGATTATTTCGTTCAGCGTAACGGTGTGCGCTACGCCGGTACGCATCTGATCGTGGATTTGTGGGGGGCGACCAATCTGGACGACCCGAACCACATTGATGCGGTGCTGCGTGAAGGCGCGCTCGCCACCGGGGCGACGATCCTGCATGGGCATTTCCATCATTTCTCGCCCAATGGCGGGGTGTCTGGCGTGCTGGTGCTGGCGGAAAGCCATGTGTCCATCCACACCTGGCCGGAACGCGATTACGCCGCGCTCGATATTTTCGTCTGCGGCGACTGCGATCCCTATAAGGCGATCCCGGCGCTGAAGCGCGGCTTCCTGCCGGAGCGTGTGCAATTGGCCGAACATAAGCGCGGCCTGATCGGCTGAAGCCGTAAGCATAGTCGTTTTGATGGGGCCGGGTGGCAGCACCCGGCCTTTCCTTATGCGGGGATATCGCCATGGCGACCGATAGCTGGATCAATGAAACCCTCTACGCCGCCTGGGGGCAGCGCTTCCGGGTGAAGCGCGAATTGGCGCGCGTGCAGTCCGATTTCCAGGACATTGTTGTTTTTGAAAGCGAAACCCATGGGCGCGTCATGCTGCTTGATGGCGTGGTGCAGATCACCGAAGGCGATGAATTCGTCTATCAGGAAATGATCACCCATGTGCCCATCCTGGCCCATGGCGCAGCCAAGCGCGTGCTGATCATCGGCGCCGGCGATGGCGGGGTGCTGAAGCGCGTCTTGCAGC
>JBIIIE010000370.1:0-3142 GCA_044235135.1 Roseomonas sp.
TGCGGTTCTTCATGGTCTGGTGCCAGCGCTCGATCTTGCCCTGCGTTTGGGGATGGGCAGGCGCGCCGCGGACATGCTGGATGCCGTACCTCATGCGCGGTCGTCCCCAAGCACCATATCCCGCGCACTACCGAGCGGTTTTACCGTGTGGACCCGGCACGATCCCGCCATAAGGGCGGCACCGGGCTTGGCCTTGCCATCACACGCCATATTATGATGCGCCATCGCGGCAGGCTTGCGATTGAAAGCACGGAAGGGGTGGGCACTAAGGTAAGTGTCTGGTTGCCAATCGGCTGAATTGCCCCTCGCGCGGCAATGCCCGCTCTCCATCCGGACCCGATGATTTGGGCGAAGTGTGTGGTCAAGACGCGGGGTGAACCCTTGGATTGATTGAAATCACTGAAGTTTCAGCGCCCTGCGCGCGTGGCGCCTTGCTTGACAAGCAGCCTCGGCTAATGATCAAAGCGCGCATCTCAAGACGGGGAGACAACGCATGAAATGGCCGACCATGGGCTATGCGCGCGCCAAAAGCCTTGCCGAGCTTTGGTCCGCCCTTGAGGCGCATGGCGATGCGGCCCAGATCATTGCGGGCGGTCAGACGCTTCTGGCGACCCTCGCCTTCCGGCTTTCCGAACCAGGCACCCTGATTGACATTACCGGCATCGCCGAGTTGCGCGGCATTTCCAGCAATGGTCAGGCGCTGCGGCTTGGCGCGCTGACGCTGCATGCCGAATTATGCAGCGATCCTTTGGTGAAGGCGCATGCGCCCCTGCTGGCGGCGGCCGCACCCTTGATCGCGCATCCGGCCATTCGCAATCGCGGTACCTTGGGCGGCAGCCTGGCCTATGCCGATCCTGCGGCAGAATTGCCGGCCTGCATGGTGGCGCTGGATGCAACGATCATCGCAGCATCAGCCAAGGGAGAACGCCGCATACCGGCAGCCGCTTTCTTCACCGATCTGCTGCAAACCGCGCTCGCGCCGCAGGAAATCATCGCTGCGGTCGAAATCCCCTTGACTGGGCGCCTTGCAGCCATTGAGGAAATCACGCGCCGTTCCGGTGATTATGCCATGGCAGGCTTGGCCGCGACCTTGGCCTTGGATACCGGGCGCATCCTGGCACCTCGGCTGGTTTATTTCGGTGTCGGCAAGGTTCCCGTATTTGCTACCGCTGCCGCCAAAGCCCTTGAAGGCCGCAGCCTTGACCGCACCAGCATCAGCGCCGCGCAACAGGCGCTGGCCGATGATTTGGACCCGCCCCATGATTTGCATGGGCCGCCAGAGATGAAGCGCCATCTGGCGCGCGTGCTGACAGAACGCGTTCTGCTCGGTTTTCTGAGCCCGAAGGTGCAAGCTGCATGATCCCGATTACACTCACCGTGAATGGCGAAAAGGTGATGCACCATGTGGAACCGCGCCGCCATTTGATTGATTTCCTCCGCCTTGATCTGGGCCTGACGGGATCGCATGCCGGCTGCGAACATGGTGTTTGCGGCGCCTGCACCCTGCGCGTGAATGGCAAGATCATGCGCGGCTGCCTGATCCTTGCTGCGTCACTGGATGGTGCTGAGGTGGTGACGATTGAAGGCCTTTCCGAAAGTAGCGAGGTTGCGGATTTGCAAGCGGCTTTTGTTGCACGCAACGCAGCGCAATGCGGCTTTTGCACGCCGGGCATGGTGATGACGGCGGCTGAATTGCTCGCTGAAGGCGGCAGCCCGACACGGGGTGAAATCCGGGAATATCTTTCAGGGAATTACTGCCGCTGCACCGGCTATCAGGCGATTGTGGATGCGGTTGAAGATACGCTCCGCGCCAGGGGGGCCACGCCATGAATGAGATCACGCCGGCTTCCATTGGCCTGTCGCGCGAGGATTTGCCCAATTCCTATATCGGGCGGTCTGTGCCGCGCCCGAATGTGCCGAAGCTGGTGCAGGGGCGCGCAACCTATACGGATGATGTTACCCTGCCGCGCATGCTGCACGCAGCCTTTCTGCGCAGCCCCCATGCACATGCGAAAATCAGCGCCATTGATACGGCGCCCGCCAAGGCAGTGTCCGGTGTGATCCGCGTTTTTACCGGCCATGACCTGGCAAAATTCTGCGATCCCTGGGTTGCGACGCTTGACCATTTGAAGGGCATGAAATCCGCGCCGCAATATCCGCTGCCGCTCAACCGCGCCACTTGGCAGGGGGAGCCGATTGTGGCGGTCGTCGCGGAAAGCCGCGCCGCCGCCGAAGATGGTGTGGCCGCGCTTCAGGTGGAATTCGAAGCCCTGCCGGCGCAGACCGATATGGAAACGGCGCTCGCCCCCGGCGCGGTCGTGATCCATCCGGAATTGAGCGATAATCTGGTTTTCACCCGCACGGCGGAAACCGGTGACGTCGCGGCGGCTTTCGCAGCCGCGCATAAGGTTGTCGAGGCGCGCTTCGTCACAGGCCGGCATACGGGTGTGACGTTGGAACCGCGCTCCATCATCGCGGATTACAATCCGGCTGATGAAACATTGACGGTTCATCACTCCACCCAGGCGCCGCATATGATGCAGGGTGTCTTTGCCAAGCAGCTTCGCATGAAGGAAGGCGATGTCCGCGTGCTCTGCAAGGATGTCGGCGGCAGCTTCGGCATCAAGGTGCATGTCTATCCGGATGAGGTCGCTGTCGCCGCCATGGCGCGCATCATGGGCCGCCCGGTGAAATTCGTGGCCGACCGTTTTGAATCCTTCGTGAGTGACATCCATGCCCGTGATCACCGCATCAAGGGGAGGCTTGCGGTGGATGCGGAAGGGCGCGTGCTGGCCTTTGATATTGATGATCTGACCGGGATCGGCCCCTATTCCGTCTATCCGCGCACCAGCGCGATCGAGGGTAATCAGGTCGTCAATCTTTGCGGCGGACCCTATGATTTCAAGAATTACCGCTGCACTACCACGGTTGTGCTGCAGAACAAGACACCCACTTGCCAATACCGTGCAGTCGGCCACCCCATCGCCACAGCGGTAACGGAAGGGCTGATGGATCTGGCCGCTGACGCGCTTGGCATGGACCCGATAGAAATACGCCAGCGCAATCTGATTCGTGATGATGCCTATCCCTATACCTCACCGCCGGGGATGCGTTTTGAGGGGCTGTCGCATCACGCATCGCT
>JBIIIE010000063.1:0-11183 GCA_044235135.1 Roseomonas sp.
CTGCCGCCCAAGTTAAGGCGCGATCTGGCAGAACTCTGCTTGATCTGAACCGGCCCTGCCATTCTTGACAAAAATTAAGGTGCTGCTCACGGCGGCGAGAGGTAAGGGGTGTGATCTTACGCCTGTAGCGCGGCTCATTCCCGGCATGCCGCGCCGCAACTGGTCCGTCTTCGGGCGGTACCTTTGGGCTGGCTGGTTTGATCCGGCCGGCCCTATTTTTTTGCCGATTCCGCTTCCAACAAGGCAAGCAACCCTTCCAGCAATTGCGCGGGTGAAGGCGGGCAGCCTGGGATCAGCAAATCCACCGGCAGCACCGCGCCAATGCCGTTTTCCACCGCGTAGGAACCTTTGAAGACGCCGCCATCCACGGCGCAATCGCCAACCGCCACCACCCAGCGGGGTTCGGGCGTGCTCGCCAGCGCACGCTCCAAGGCTTCGCGCATATTGAGGCAGGCAGGCCCGGTCACCAGCAGCACATCGGCATGTTTGGGGGAAGCAACAAAGCGTAGCCCGAAACGTTCCAGATCATAAGCCACGTTTTGCAGCGCATTCACTTCCAATTCGCAGCCATTGCAGGAACCGCTATCTACTTCACGGATCGCGAGGCTGCGCCCCAATCGGGCGCGGCTGGTCACGGCCAGTCTTTCGCCAAGCGCCTGAATCGTCTCCTGCGGCACCAGCGGCGCTTGATCTGTCAACGGTTTCGCGAATAGCGCGCGGGCGAGCTTCGGCCACAGCATCACAAATCCACCCCGCTATAGGAACAATTGAAGGATTTATTGCACAGCGGAAAATCGGCGACGATATTGTCTTCAATGGCCGCTTCCAAAAGCGGCCATTGCAGCCAGGAAGGATCGCGCGGGAAAAGCGCGCGGATCAGCCCGCCATCATCAAGCGCAATCCAATGCAGGCAATCTCCGCGAAAGCCTTCAATCATCGCAGTGCCTTCTCCGGCGCGTACGGGCAGGGGCGCCATCAATTCGCCCGTCGGCAGGCTGCCCAGGATTTGTCGGACCAAGGCAATGGATTGGCCAAGCTCCATCACGCGAATCCGCACCCGCGCATCCACATCACCCGCTTCCAGCACCGGCACATCGAAGGCAAGCGTTGGATAGGGTTGGCTTCGCGGCAGGCGACGCGCATCAAAATCGCGTCCGGAAGCGCGGCCCACATGCCCGCCCGCAGCAAAGCCGCGCGCCAGATCGGGGCGCAGATATCCCGTTGTCACCATACGATCCTGCAAGCTGGCATGGGCTTCATAAATCTGCATGAGGCTCGGGATTTCAGCCTCCACCGCAGCCAGCGCGGCCAGAATCGCCTCGGCGCCGCGCGGTGCGATATCGGGCGCAACGCCGCCTGGCAAAACGCGGTCCATCATCAGCCGATGGCCGAAAGCCGCTGCAATGGCACGTAACACGCCTTCGCGCAGCAACCCGCAACGCGCATGGGGGTAGGCGAAGGCCGCGTCATTGCAGACAAAGCCCCAATCATTCAGGTGATTATGGATGCGTTCCAATTCCAGCATCAGCGCGCGCAGATGCAGTGCGCGCGGTGGCGGCGCCACATCAAGCGCCGCTTCCACCGCCGCCGAGAAGGCCCAGGAATGCGCCACGGTGGTATCGCCGGAAAGCCTGGCTGCGTAACGCACCGCCGCACGCGGCGAGGTGCCGAGCATAAGCGACAGCGTGCCCTTATGCTTATAGCCAAGACGTTGTTCCAACCGCACCACGGCTTCTCCCTGCACGGAAAAGCGGAAATGCCCCGGTTCAATCACACCGGCATGAATGGGGCCGACCGGGATTTGGTGAATGCCTTCCCCTTCCGTTGGCAGAAATTCCGGCTGCGGCGCTTCTCCCGCAAAGGGAATGGGTTTGGCGGCAAGCGGATGGCGCAAGGGCCAGCGCCCGTGATCCAGCCAGGGGCGCAGATCAACCGCGCCTTCCGCGTGATGGCCCCATAATTCCAGGATCATGCGTTCAAACCGCACCGCACCGGGACGCGCGGGGGAAAGTGCTGCGTAATTCCAACCCGCCGCCGGGGTTGAAGCCAGCAGGGCCTCATTGCTTGGTTCATGCAGAAAGCAGGCATGGACCTGCGTCGCATCCGCCCAAAGCCCGAGCAGCGCCAAATCGCTTTCCTGCCGCAAGGCCGCCGGCAATTGCCCCCAGGCGGTCGGGGAGAGAAGGAAGCGCTCATAAGGCTTCGCCGCTTGCGGTGCGCCGCTGCGGATCAGGCTGGCAGCCGGCCCCATCATCCGATCATCCCCGCCGCTGCCTTGAGGAAACCGCTGAAAAGCGCAGGCATGGCGAGCCCCAGCAGCAGCGCTACCGCCAGATGCAGCCAAAGCGGCACCAGCACCGCAAGCGAACTACCGCCCGGCGCTTCATCGGGCGTTGCTTTACCAAAACAAAGCGCTTGCAGCGTATGGATCAAAGCCGTCATCGCCACCACAATGCCAAGCGCCAGCACCACGGCAAGCCAGGGCTGCGACGCCATGGCGGCATTCAGCACGGCATATTCAGACGCAAACAAAAGGAAGGGCGGCAACCCTGCAATGGCGCCAATCGCCAACGCAATCCCCCAGCCAAGCCAGGGATCACTCGCCACCAGCCCCGAAATATCCGCGAGTTTCTGGCTGCCCTTTTGCTGCGCTGCGCGGCCAATGCCGAAAAAGATCGCGCTTTTCACCAAGGAATGCCCGATCATATGCAGCAAGCCCGCGAGCGTTGCCGCCGGGCCACCAACGCCAAAGGCAAAGGCGGCGATGCCCATATGTTCAATCGAACTCCAGCCAAAAAACCGCCTTGCATCACGCCGTCGCCACAGCGCGAGTGCTGCCAGCAGCACAGAAGCCAGCCCAAGCGCCATCAGGAAGGGCCCGACCGCCAGCGTATCCGGATGCGCGCCGACAATCGCCCTGGCGCGCAGAATGCCGAGCATCGCGGCATTCAGCAAAAGCCCGGACAGCACGGCAGAAATCGCAACCGGGCCTTCCGCATGCGCATCGGGCAGCCAGGAATGCAGCGGCACCAGGCCCGCCTTGGTGCCATAGCCCACCAGCAGAAAAATGAAAGCCAGGTTCAGCGTATCCGCATCACACCGCGCCGCCACGCGCCGCAGTGCCGCCCAGGACAGCCCGCTTTCCGCATCCAGCAAGGCTTGCGCGGCGGAATAGAGCAGGATGGTGCCAAACAGCGCCAGCGCAATGCCAAAGCCGCACAGCATGAAGAATTTCCAAGCGGCTTCCATCGCCGCCGGCGTGCGATGCACCGCCACCATCAGCACACTGGCGAGTGTTGCGATTTCAATCGCCACCCACAACACACCCAGATTATCCGACAGCAAAGCGAGGTATTGCGCGCCAAGAAACACCTGAAAGGCGCCATGATAGGCCCGGATGCGCCAGTGATCGAAACCTTCAGCCGCCAGCGTGGCCGCCGAGAAAATCGACGTGGTCAAAGCGACAAAGGACGCGAGCAGCACAAAGGGCAGGTTCAGCGCATCAATCCGCGTCCAGCCCTGTTCGCCATGCGGCACAGTGAACAGCGCCAGCGCCAGCAGAAAGGAAACACCCGCACAGCTGATATTCACAGCCGCCGCCATGCGGAGCCTCGGTAAGGCGATCAGAATCAGTGCGCCCACCCAGGGGAAAAACACCATGATCCAGGGCAGCGGCATCATTCGCCTTCTCCCCTGTTTATATCCAGGCTTTTCGTATCCAGGCTTTGGAAGCTCTCACCCATTTGCAGCGCGAAAACGCCGGCAATCACCGCAAGCATCAACACCAGCGCAGCGGTGGAAAGTTCCATCACCAACGGCATGCCTGCGACACCCACCGCCGCCAGGATCAGGCCATTTTCCAGGCTGAGCAGCCCGATCACCTGGCTGATCAGATTGCGCCGCGTGATCATCATCAGGCCGCCGAGCAACACCACGGAAAGCGCCAGCGCCAAATCTTCCCGCGCCAAGGCGCGTTGCCCCGCCGTTGCCGGCAGCACCACCAGCAGCGCGAAGCCCGCCAAGGCGACACCAGCGATCATGGAAGCGCCAATGCCAAGCGCGGGGTCAACGCCGCGCTGCAAATTGAAGCGCCGCACCAGCCGATGCAGCGCGAAGGGGATCAGCACAGCCTTGGCGCCAAAGGCAATCGCCGCCGTCACGTAAAGCCCTGCCGCACCCTGCACATAGCCCTGCCACGCCGCAGCCAGCGCCAATAGCGCGCCTTGCGTGGCAAAGGCATTGATCACCGCCGAGATGCGCCGCTGATAAAGCAGCACAAAGGACAACAGCAGCACCGCACCACCCAAAAGATGCGCCAGATCATAGGGAAGCTGACCGAAACTCATGACAGCCCCGTGGAGACAAACAGGAATACCGCGCCGAGCAAACCAAGCAGCAGCGCCGCGCCCAAAAACTCCGGCACGCGAAAGACGCGCATCTTGGCGATGGCCGATTCAAACACTGCGAGTGCGAAAGCCAGCGCTGCCATTTTCGCGATGAAGACGCCTATCCCCACCACCCAGGCGATCGGCCCCGCACCAGGTGCGGCCATGCCAAAGGGCAGAAACACCGCAGCCAATAACGCAAGCCACAAGGTCAATCGCAAGGAAGCCTGGAAATCCCACAACGCCAAATGCCGGCCCGATGCCTCCAGGATCATCGCCTCATGCACCATGGTCAGTTCCAGATGCGTGGCGGGATTATCCACCGGAATGCGCGCATTCTCCGCCACGGCCACCGCAAGCAGCGCCACCGCGGCGAAGCCAAGAGACACGCGCAGCCCCAGCGCGCCTTCCTGAAAACTGCCGATGATCACATCCAGATTCGTCGTACCGGCCAGGATGGCGAAGATCAGCGCCACCAAAACCAAGGCAGGTTCCGCAAGTGCGGCAAAAGCCATTTCACGTGTCGCGCCCAAACCACCAAAGGCCGTGCCGACATCCATGCCCGCCAGCGCCATGGCAAAGCGCCCCAGCGCCAACAGCCCGGCGATCAGCAGCAAATCCGCAAAAGGCGCCAGCACCATGCCGCGCGAGAAACTCGGCACCAGCGCTGCTGCCAGCAATGCAGAGCCAACCGCGACATAAGGTGCAGCGCGTGAAATGACTGAGGCATTTTCCGCCAGCACCGGGCGCTTTTGCAACAGCTTCAGCAGATCGCGCCAAGGCTGCAAGGGATGCGGCCCGCGCCTGCCCATCAGCCTGCCCTTCAACCAACGCACGCAGCCCGTCAGCACCGGCGCCAACGCCAAAATCAGCGCCAGATGCAAAAGCTGCGTGACCAGGTTGCTGAGGATACTCATGGCCGTTCCAGCCAAATCAACAGCGCCATCAGCCCAAGCAGCACCGCAAAGCCAAGCCCGAGACATTGCCTGAGCGAGAAATCACGCAAGCGTTCCGCAAGCGCCGCCAGCCGATCTCGCGCTTGCGGCAATGGCCCTGAAATCAGCGCCAGCACGGGATCATGAAACCCGGCCTGCAAACGCGCTGGTGCCATATTGCCCGGCGGCGGCATTTCCACTTTCTCGCGCGCTGCCAACAGCGTCTTGCCCAGCATGCGGCGCAGCGGCTGCGCCATGCCGGCGGCTGAAACTTGCGTCGCGGGATCACCAAAGGGCAGATGATGCGGTGGCGCGATGAAGCCGCAATCCCAGGCCGGGCCGCGCATAATGCCCGGCGCCTGCCGCCGCGCGAACCATACAACACCACCGCCCAGAAGCAGCAAAAGAACAAAGACGATCAGCGGCGCATAGCCCGCGCCACCTTCTGAAACCGTCACCGTCACGCCACCCAAAGCGGAAAGCCCGGCACTCGCGCCTGTCAGCAAGCGCAGCGCTGGCGCGGCGAGTTCCAGCAAAATGCCCGGCATCAGGCCAAAGATCACCGTCAAAGCGGCGGGCAGCATCAACGCGCCGCGTGCCACGCCGGAAAGCTCGGTTGCACCTGCTGCGCGCGGGCTGCGTGGCCGGCCCAAAAACACCAGGCCGTAAAAGCGCAGCATCGCCGCGGCAGATAGTGCGACTGCCAAAGCCGCCAAGGCAGTCGCCGCCGCCGCGCCGATCTGAAACGCCAAATCACCAACGCGCCAGGCCGCAATCAATGCCTGCAACAACAACCATTCGGATGCAAAACCCGAAAGCGGCGGCAGCGCCGCGGCGGCAGCAGCGCCCAACAATACCAGGCCCGCCGTCCAGGGCATGGCATTGATCAAACCACCCAGCCGATCCATGCGCCGCGATGCCGCGCCATACAGCACCTCACCCGCGCCCAGGAACAGCAGCGTCTTGAACATGGCGTGGTTCAGCGCATGCAGCAGCGCGGCCCCCGCCGCCACGGCAGAAAGCGCGCCCAAATCCGCCGCACGAAACGCCAGCGCCAGGCCAAGGCCCAAAGTGATCAGCCCGATATTTTCAATGGTGGAACAGGCGAGAAGGGTTTTGGTGTCTTCCTCCAAGGCCGCGCGCAGCGCCCCCATAATGGCGGAGGCCAAGCCAAGCGCCATCAGCACCGCGCCCCAAAACAAGGGCTGCCCCGGGCCGGCCAGATCAAACACCACGCGCGCCAGCACATAAAGCGCCACCTTGGTCATGGCGGCTGACATCAGCGCGCTCACATGGCTCGGTGCCGCCGGATGCGCCAAGGGCAGCCAGACATGCAAAGGCACCAGCCCGGCCTTGGACCCCGCGCCAATCACCACCAACAACAAGATCGCCAAGGCACGCAACCCATCCGGCGGCGCCGCGCGCAGGGCATCGAAACCCGCCCCTGCGGATGCGCCCGCCGCAAGCAAGCCAAAGCACAGGATCAGCCCCGCGCCCCCCAAAGCCGCGAAGCCCAGATAAAGCCGCGCCGCTCGGCGATTTTCCGCCTGTTCATGTTCATGCGCGACCAGCACCCATGACGCGAAGGACATGAGTTCAAATCCAAGCACCAGGGTAAACCCATCGGCGGCAAGCAAGGTCAGCCCCATGCCGGCGAGAAACAGCGGATAGGGCACCAGCCGGCGCGGCGCCTCCGGCCCCTTCACATGGCCGAAGGCGAAAGCGGAGGCAGCAAGGCCGCAAAGGCCCAGGATCAACAGGAACCAGGCGGAAAGCGGATCAAGCGCAAGCCGCATCGCGCCCCAGGGCGGGCCAAAGGGCAAGGCCATGGCTCCAGCGGCGCCAACCAGCCCTGCAATCCCGCCCGCCGCAAATACCAGGGAAATGCAAGCCGAAGCCGCATAAACCACCCTGACGCCAAGCCCCGCCCGCGCCAGCAAGGGTGCTGCGAGCGAGAGCATCGCCAGCACCACCAAAGCAAGGGCGAGGGCGATCAGCACGACTCGGGATCGCTGGCTTTCATCGGCAAAAGCTAGTGCACTTGTTCCTTCGGGGGAATCACCGGGGCAGCAAGTATTTCAAAGCATCGCCAGGGGCCGCTTGCGCCGCGGTGGCGGGAAGGCTTCATCCAAGGCGGCCAGATCATCGGCGCTCAACACAATCTCTCGCGCCGCCGCGTTTTCCCGCACATGGGGAAGCTTGGCGGCCTTCGGAATGCTCACCACGCCGGGCTGGCGGAGCGTCCAGGCAATCGCGATTTGCGCGGGGCTTTTGCCATGCCGCGCCGCAACGGCTGCCAGTGCAGGGTTGCGCAGCATCCGCCCGCCCTGCCCGACCGGTGAATAGGCCATTACCGGCATGGAACGTCCCGCGCAAAAGGGCAGCAGATCAAACTCCGCGCCGCGATGTTCCAGGCTGTACAGCACCTGATCCGTCGCGCAATAGGCGAGCGCCGCGCCCAATTCTTCCAGATCATCCTGATCCAGATTGGAAACACCCCAGCGCCTGATCTTGCCGGCCTGCCGCAGCGCCTCAAACCCCGCGACGGTTTCCGCAAGTGGCACGGAACCGCGCCAATGCAGCAAATAGACATCAATGGTTTCGATCCTGAGGCGCTTCAGGCTGCGTTCACAAGCCGCCACCACACCGCGGCGCGACGCATTATGCGGATAGACCTTGGAGACGATGAAGACCTCATCACGCCGCCCGGTGATGGCATCGCCCACCACTTCCTCGGCGCCGCCTTCGCCATACATCTCAGCCGTATCAATCAAGGACATGCCAAGATCGAGCCCCGCACGCAGCGCCTCGGCTTCCGCCGCGCGCTTCGTGCGATCTTCCCCCATGCCCCAGGTGCCTTGGCCGAGGCGCGGCATGGTGAAAGCGGTTGCCATATCAGGGAATGGTATAGCCGCGCGCCTTGCCGACGCTATCATTCCAAACCCGCGCGCAATCCGCCCAGACGCGGTTGCAGCTATCGCGGAAGCTTGGCAGCACCACCGCGGTCACGGCTTCGCGCACGCGGCGTTCATCTTCCGCCGGTGGTGCCACCACCTGCACATTGAATTTGCGCGTGGTGCAGGCATCCTGGCCCTGGAAGCAGGCAAAGGCCTCATTACTTGCGCGGCGGGCCAAATCCCACATCTGCTTTTCCAGATCAGCAAAGGCGCGCGTGAGTGCGGCCTGCTGTTCCGGGTTGAAGCGCCGCCACGCATTCAGCGACATGAAATGCCCCTGCACGCCTGAAGCCAAGGACACCGGCAGGATGGTGCGAATGACCTCGCCCCAATTCGCGGTATAGGCCGAAGTGGCCGAGGTGATGCCGCATTCCACGGTGCCGCGCTGCAAGGCCTGATAGGTTTCAGAAAGCTGCAAGGTCACCGGCGTGGCGCCCAAGGATTGCAGCAGCGCCGACATGGTCGGTGTATAGGAACGCACTTTCAAGCCGCGCAAATCGCCCATGGAAGCAACCGGGCGATTGCAGAAAAACATTTGCGCGCCAAAGGGCCACAGCGTCATGACCTTGGCGTTGAAGCGTTCCTGCAAACGCCGATCGAGCGCTTCGCGCCCGCCGGCAATGGCTTGCTGGGTTTCTTCCAGCGTGGTGGAAACCCCCATGAGATCAAGCGAGTCAATGAATGGCTCATCCCGCGCAGTCTGGCCGATCAGCACGCTCATGACATCAAAGGTGCCATTCCGCAGGTGGCGCAGCGCATCCGGTGCGGCGGCGCCCACCTGGTCCATCGGGTTGAAGGTGATGGCCAGGTTGATGCCGGTTGCCTGCGACAAACCATTGAAGAAAGGCCGTTCAATGCCTTCGGTGTGGCGAGAATTGGAGGTGAAATGCCCCGCCACGCGCAACTGGATCGGGCTCTGCGCGAAAGCGGGCATGGCGGCGAGCAAGGCGCCAAGGGCAGCACCGAGCAGGGTTGGGCGGAAGGGCATAGGTCAAACTCCCAGACAAAAGGCACGGTTCTTGCGAACCCGGTTCCGATGGCGCTTCGGCGGGGCGCGGCTTTGCCAGCCTTTGGGCTTTGTGCAACACCGCAGCGCCTGAGCGATCTCGCATTTCGCTAAGCCCCATTTGCCGCCCAAGACAAGGCCCTGTTTTGCATGATGATCAGAGACCCGAACCCGGTCAGCCGCTTTTTCGCGCCACCTGCCCGATTTCTCGCCATTCTGTCGGGCTGGTGGCTGATTGCGCTGTCCTTTCTGACAGTGGCCGAAATCCTGCTGCGCAAGTTTTTTTCCATCTCCCTGCAAGGGGTGGATGAGATTGGTGGCTATACCACGGCGATTGTCTCGGCCTTTGGCTTTGCCTGCGCGCTAACCGTGAAGGCGCATACGCGGGTGGATTTTCTGCTCGGGCGTCTGCCCGCGGCTCTGCGTGCCGTGTTGAATGCCTTGGCCTATGCGCTTTTGGCCGGCATGGCGATTTATGGCGCCTGGCGCGGCTGGGCGGTGCTTTCAGAAAGCATTGAATTCCAGGCCCATGCCAATTCACCGTTGCAAACGCCGCTTTGGCTGCCGCAGGGCGCCTGGATGATTGGGCTTTTGCTGTTTGCACTTTGCGCCGGCGCCATGGCCGCGCATGCGTTTTGGCTGCTGCTGTCTGATCGGGCGAAGCTCAATCTGTTCTATGGCCCACTGACCTTGGATGAAGAAATCGAAGCGGAAATGGGCACCATCCTGGAACGCGAAGGCAAGCAGCCATGATCGGCGTGACCGAAGCAAGCATCGGCTTTCTGCTGCTGATCGCCTTTTTGTTTTTGGGGCTGCATGTGGCGGTCGCGATGTTTCTGATCGCGCTGCTTGGTGCGACACTTTATCTTGGCCCGCCCTTGGTCGCGGCCTTTGGCACACAGCTTTGGGGCGCGATGGAAGATTATGTGCTGCTATCCATCCCGCTTTATATTCTGCTGGGCGAGATTCTGGTGCGGTCGGGTTCGACCGATCGGCTTTATCGCTCGCTCGCGGATTGGCTGAATATCCTGCCGGGCGGTTTGCTGCACACGAATATCGGCGCTTCTGCCGTGTTTTCAGCCGTATCCGGTTCTTCTGTTGCGACCGCTGCAACGATTTCAACCGTGGCACTGCCTTCCTTCCGCAAGCGGCGCTATGATACGCGCCTGGTATTGGGTTCGATTGCCGCCGGTGCATCGCTTGGCAATCTGATCCCGCCTGGCATCGCGCTGATTGTCTATGGCGCCATGACCAATACCTCGGTCGGGCAGCTTTACGCCGCAGCCGTGGTGCCGGGGATTGTGATGACGGTGCTGTTCATGGGCACCATCATCCTGATCGCGTTGGTGAAGCCCGATCTGGTGCGCCAGAAGGAAGTGGCCGACCCCTTGCGGGAAAGGCTGAAGCGCTTGATTGATCTGATGCCGCCGCTGGTGATTTTCGGCATCATCATGGGCTCCATCTACACCGGCTGGGCGACGGTGACGGAAAGCGCGGCCCTGGCCGTGGTGGTGGCATTGCCTATCGCCGCACTTTATGGCCGGCTTTCCATTCGCATGCTGCATGAATGTTTTGTCGCGACCGCCAATCTGACCGCGATGAGTCTGCTGATCCTGGCCGTTGCCTTCTATCTGAATTTCGTGATGGGGCTGCTTGGCGTGACACCCGCCCTTGGCGCTTTTGCGACAAGTATTGGCGCGAGCCCCTTGGAGCTTATGATTGTGCTCGCGGTCTTCTATCTGCTGCTCGGTATTTTCTTTGAAACCCTGCCCATGCTGGTGGGCACGGTGCCGGTGGTGTTTCCGGTGATTGTCGCCGCCGGCATTGATCCGGTCTGGTTCGGCGTTTTCATCGTGCTGATGTGTGAGATTTCGCTGATCTCACCGCCCGTTGGCATGAC
>JBIIIE010000371.1:0-3136 GCA_044235135.1 Roseomonas sp.
GGGAACGGCCATTTTGGCCGGGCTTCTCGGCACGCAGGCGCGCATGGTGCTGGCGGCGCATCGCCGTCAGGGCCTGGTGCTTGAACGCAGAATAGATGTCGGGCCTTGGACAACCCTCATACTCAGAAACCGCGGTTGAAGGGCCAATCCTCGGTCGCTGAGATGAAACGAAACGCTTTGGCATTCGCCTCATAAGCGCGTTTTGCGATCATGATATCAACCATGGCCACCTCAAGCGCTTCCTGCCCTTGAATGGCGGCAATGCCGGTGCCGATACCCTCACGCGGGATCGGCGGAACAAGCACAGGCCGTTCTGGCGCTGCGGTGGTATTGGCAAGGCGTATTGCCGCCATTTCCAGACGCTCCACGGCTCGCTGCATGCCGCTCAGCGTCGCATTCATCGCGGCATTGATGCCGCCGGGGATGATTTTCGTCATGCCCTTAAGCTAACCGAGATTCGTAAATAAAGTTCTGAAAATTCGCCACCCATGGTGGAAATCTGCGACCTGGCTTCACTTTTTTTGGTTCACTCCGCCGCCGCCCGCCGATCCAGATGCTGGCGCAGCCTTGGCATCACTTCCTGCGCCAGGCGCGCCATGCTCTCAGCCTCCCAAGCGGCATTGGGGCCGGACCAATCAAGCCCCGCCATCAGCACATGCCCATAAGGGCCGGCTTCTTCGCGCAGCGCGATCAGCTTGTCCAACACGGTGCGCGGGCTGCCGGCGATCACGCAGGCGTCAATCATATCCTCAGGTGTCGCCGCGTTATGGTCCATATCATCACGCGGCGTCATGGTGGCGGCGAGCCCGGCGCGTTTCGCGAGGCTCCCCAGATAGTCGAAGTAATAGCGCGTTGCCCCTTCCGGCGCGGTGGCGCGGGCGCGGGCTTCGGCATCGGTGCCTGCAATCACGAAATTCCGCGCCATGCGCCAGCGCGCGCCATTGGGCGCTTGGCCGGCTTCACGCATGCCGGCGGCGAAGCTTTGCCAATGCCCGGCCAGAATCCGATGCGCGACGAAATTGGCGCTGATCACCCCCCAGCCGCGCTTGGCCGCCAGCGCCACGCCCTGCGAATCCTTGGACCGCGCAGATATGTGGATGGAAGGCCCGCCTGGCTGGAAGGGCTTCGGCATAAAACCGACACCATATTCCGGCAGCACATTGCGCGAAATCTTCACCGGCCAAGTCTCGCCACCCACATCATAAGGGGGTTCGGCGGCCCAGATGCGCTGGATGGTCTCAAGCGATTCGACCATGCGCTTGCCGCGTTCCTTGGGCTCAATATCGCCAAACAGCTCAAAATCCGAAGCCAAGCCGCCGGCGCCAATCCCCATCATGAAGCGCCCCTGCGCCATGTGATCGAATTGCGCGACCTCGGCGGCCACAATCGCCGGGTGATGGTTGGGCAGATTGATGACGCCGGTGCCAAAAGTAAGGCTCGTGCGATGCACCAGCCCCGCCATGAACATCAAGGGCGAGGCAATGGGTTCGGATGTGGCGGAGAAATGCTCCCCCACCCAAACCTCCTGAAAGCCCAGACGGTCCGCGAGCAGGGATTTTTCCGTATCCTCTGCCAGGGTTTCATGCATGGGCCGCCCTGGTGGGTGGAGCGGCATCATAAACAGGCCAAGATGCATGCGGCGCTTCCTCAAGTCGTTTTGGGCGATGTGCCTCGCCGTTTCTGATCGCAGCCTAAAACAAGCCAGCGCGAAAGGTGAAGGGGGGTGGGCCTTGCCAGGGGGCGCTTCTGCGCTGATGCTTCCCCGGTGACCCCTTCCGCCAGACTTGCCGCGGCGATTGAGCTGCTGAGTGCGCTCGAAGCCCAATGCTTTGCCCCCGATGCCCGTCGCCGCCCCGCCGATGCCGTGGCGAGTGATTTTTTCCGCGCCCGGCGCTTCATTGGTGGGGGGGATCGGCGCACGGTCAGCGAATGGGTCTGGGGCGTGGTGCGGCAAAGGCTGCGGCTGGATTGGAACCTGGCGCGGTTGCCTGCTGAACCCTCGCCGCGGCTTTTGCTGCTGGCCTATCTGGTGCTGGTGGCGCGCTGGACGGAAGCCGATATCGGCAGGGGCTTTTCCGGTGAGCGCTATGGCGCTGCGCCCCTGAACGCTGCCGAAGCGCGTGCGGTGCGCATCATGGCGGGGCGGGACTTGCTGCATTCGGATATGCCGGAAGGGGTGCGCTTCAACCTGCCCGATTGGCTGCTGCCCGCTTTCAAGGCGCGTTTCGGGGCGGATTTGGCCGCCGAAGCCGCTGCCCTGGAAGAAACGGCTGGGCTTGATCTGCGCGCCAATCTGCTGCGCGGTTCGCGCGAAGAAGCCGCTGCCGCCCTGGCCGCCGAGGGCATCGCCACCGAACCCACCCCCTTTTCCCCCTGGGGGCTGCGCGTGCCGTCCCGTCGCCCGGTGACCGGCACGGCGGCCTTCAAGGCGGGGCTGATCGAAGTGCAGGATGAAGGCAGCCAATTGATCGCGCTGCTGGCGGATGCGCGGCCCGGCATGCGGGTGGCGGATTACTGTGCCGGCGCGGGGGGCAAGACGCTCGCCATGGCCGCTACTATGGGCAATCGGGGCAAGATCACCGCCTGCGATACCTCTGCCCCCCGGCTTGAGGGGGCGGCTTTGCGCTTCCGCCGCGCCGGGGTGGATAATGCCGAGCGGCATTTGCTGGAGCCTGGGGATCGCTGGGCCAAGCGCCGCGCCGGCAGTTTTGATCGCGTTTTGGTGGATGCGCCCTGCACCGGCACCGGCACCTGGCGGCGCAACCCGGATGCGCGGCTGCGCACCCGTCCGGCCGATCTGGCCGAGCTTGTTGCAGTGCAAAACGACATTCTGGAAAGGGCAAGAGAATTAGTGCGTCCGGGCGGCAGATTGGTCTACGCTACCTGTTCCATATTGCCCGCCGAGAATGAGGAACGCATGGAAAGCTTCCTGGCACGCCACCCGGAATTCACGCCCCTGGCGCTTGAAGCGCTGTGGCCCGCGCTGCGCCCAGACGTGGCGCAGCCCTGCGCCGGACCATGGTTGCGCCTTTCCCCTGCGGCGCAGGGCACGGATGGATTCTTCTGTGCCGTGCTGGAAAGAAAGCCATGATCGCGATCCGCCGCGCGCGCGCCAGCGATGCTGCCGCGATTGGCG
>JBIIIE010000372.1:0-3133 GCA_044235135.1 Roseomonas sp.
GGGAAAAACGGGTTCGATGAAATCCGCAACAGGGCATCCAGGCTCATCACCAATACGCCATTTTCGCCACGGGGCGCGATGGTGCCAAGCCTGACGCCGAACTGGTCCTGGGCCGCTGGCGCCAGACCATAAAGCCCATCTTCCACCGGGAAGGGCAAGGCCACATGCGACAGCGAGAAAAGCCCCGCCGGCCAGGCAAGGCCCAGCGCCAGGACAGTCTGAGAGGTTTCGCCCGCCGCGGTGCTGCGCGCTTCCACCGCCAGACTATCCGGCGCGGCATTGGTCACAAGTGTCAGGCCGAAGCCGCGCGGTGCGGGCGGCATGGCGGTGAGTGCCGCATCCGCGCCGGGGCTCAGCATAAGCCCAAGCCGCGCTTCGCGATTGAGGTCGAACAGCACAAGCTCACTGCGGCCCGCGGGCAACAGGGCGTGCAAAGCGCCGATCACGGCCCGCGTGCTGACAGTAGAATCCGCGACCGATTGAAAGGTGAGGATCGGTGGCAGGTTTTGCAGCCGCCCCGCATCGGTCACGCGGCGGAGCCGGGATTGCACTTCGGCGGTCAATTGATGGGATTGCCGCGCGGCATTCACCGGGAAGGAATTGAATTTGAAGGGGTTGAATTCCGGCAGCACGGAAAGCCAGGCCGCCCCGGCAAAGGCCGGCAGCAGCGCGGGCAGGCCAGCCAACCCCGCAAAGCGCGCAAAAGGTGTCACGCCCACCATGGGGGAGATCAGCACAAGCTGATCCGCCAAAGTGGTGCCGCCCGCCTCCGCTTCTTCCAGCGCATGGCGCAGCACCAGCGCACCACCATTGGAATAGCCAACCAGATGCAAGGGCAGGCCGGGCGCACGGCGGCGCGCTTCGCGGACCGCAAGCCGCGTCGCGGCGGCCCATTCCGGCCAGGTGGCATCGGCCAGCCCCGCCGGCACCGTGCCATGGCCCGGCATGCGCGGTGCCACGGCCAGAAAACCCGCTTCGGCGTAAAGCTGCGCCACATGGCGCATGCTGAAAGGCGCATCGGTCAGGCCATGCACCAGCACCACGGCGCCCTTGAGCGGGCCCTGCGGTTCAAGAATGAAGGACCGGTTCCAATCCTTGGCGAAGCCTGTGGGATTGAGCGGGCTCGCCGGATCATAGCGATTGCCAGGGCCGCGATCTTCCGCCGACAGGCGTTCGGTGATTTTCTGTCTGACGAAATCAAAGGCGCGCGCCTCGGCCGCCATGAAGCCCGGCCAATCCGCTGCATCCAGCGCCGCTACGCTCAATTCCGGTGGCACCTTGGTATGCCAGAGGCGCAAATCAGGCCCGTGATAGACATCCCAAGCGCGCAGCGCGATACCTATGCCGAGCAGCACCGCCACCAGAATCAACGCCTGCTTGCCGAAACCCTTTGCCCAACGCATCAGCATCCGGCACCTCCGAAAGATAGAAGATGAGCGTCCTGCCCCGTCCCCTGATTGTTTTGCTCTCGCTCACCTGCGTGGTCATATTGGCGGCAGGGCTCTCGGCGGCGCAAGCCGTGATCGCGCCGGTGGTCTTTGCCTTCTTCGCCATTGCACTGGTCTGGCCGCTGCAAGGCGCTATGCAAAACCGCATCCCGGCGGTGGCGGCACTGCTGGTGACCATGCTGGTCACGCTGGTGACATTGCTTGGCTTGGCTTGGCTGGTCGCCTGGGCCTTTGGGCGCGTTGGTTCGCATGTTGTGGCCAATGCGGCGCAAATCCAGGCGTTTTACACCGCGCAGCTTGCCTGGGCGGAAGCGCGCGGCATTGATGTGGCCGGCACCATCGCCGCGCAATTCGATGCGCGCTGGCTGGTGCGCCTGGCGCAGGGCGTCTTGGCGCAGCTGCGCGGCACGCTGAGTTTCATTCTGCTGACGCTGGTATTTGTGCTGCTGGGCCTTTTGGAGGTTGGCGCGGTCAGATCGCAAATGCTGATCCTGCGGCACAATACGCCAACAGCGATGCTGCGCGCAGCGGAGCGAATCGGGGCGAAGCTGCGCGCCTATATGCTGGTCCGCACGCTGGTATCGGTCGCGACCGGCCTGGTGGTTTGGGCCTTCGCAACCGTGATGGGGCTGGAATTGGCGGCGGAATGGGGCGCGATTGCGCTGGTGTTGAATTATATCCCCTTCCTGGGGCCTTTGGTGGCCACATTGTTCCCGACATTGTTTGCGGCGTTGCAATTTGGCTCCTGGGGGTCGGCGCTGATGGTCTTTGCCGGTTTGCAGGTGATGCAGTTCCTGGGCGGCAGCTATATCGAACCGCGGCTGGCGGGGCGGAACCTGGCGGTCTCACCCTTTCTTGTGCTGGTGTCGGTCTTTATCGGCGGCTTTCTTTGGGGTGTGCCGGGCGCCTTTATCGGCCCGCCGGCCCTGATTGCCATGCTGACATTGTTTGAGGAATTCCCAACCGCGCGGCCCTTTGCCGCGCTGCTGTCGGGGAAGGAAGCGCGCGAGTGAAGTGTCATCAAATACCCGCGCACAGCGCATCCAGATCAATCGAAGAATGCTTGCCAAGCGCCGCCGCGTGATCCCGCAGGAACTCCTCCCCCGCCTGCCGCCCGGCATCGCGGAGCCATTCCAGGAAGGGCCATTCGGCATTGAGCTTTGAAGAATAACCAAGCTCCACCATCACTTCATTGCTGCGCACCATATGCAGCCGCATGCGCGCCCAGGCCGCGCCTTCGCTATCGCCCGGATCGGCAACCTTGCGGAGCAGCGCCATCATCTTGAGTTCCTTCAGCGCCACCGCGTTGAAGGAAATTTCATTGACGCGATCAAGGATATCCCGCGCGCTGCGCGGCAGGCCGGGGCGGTGAATTGGATTGATCGGGATCAGGATGGTGTCATCTGATTCCAATTCCGTGATCAGGGGCACCAGGGTTGGATTGCCGGCAAAGCCGCCATCCCAATAGGCCTCACCTTCAATTTCCACCGCCTGAAAAAGTTGCGGCAGGCAGGCGGAAGCGAGCAGCGCTTCCACCCCAAGATCAGCATTGCGGAACACCCGCGCCCGACCCGTGCGCACATTGGTCGCCGTCACAAACACCTTGATCGGGCCATTGCGGAGTGCCGCGAAATCAAGGCTTTCCGCCAGCACATCCGCCAGCGGATTGCCGCCCACCGATGGCA
>JBIIIE010000373.1:0-3124 GCA_044235135.1 Roseomonas sp.
GATCCCCTGCCTGATCGGGCGGGGGATTGGTGTTTCTACACTGAAACATGCGCATCATCGTTTTGATGTGGATGTGCCTGGCAAGGATTCCTGGCAGCACCGGCAGGCCGGCGCGCAACAGGTGATGGTGGCATCCGGCGCGCGTTGGGCGCTGATGACGGAACTCCGCAGCGCCGCCGAACCTCGCCTGCCGGAATTGATCGCGCGGATGGATGCCGTGGATTTGGTGATTGTGGAAGGCTTCAAGCGCGACGCGCATCCAAAGCTGGAAGTGCATCGCGCCGCCAATGGCAAGCCCTGGATGCACCCGGATATGCCGGGCATTGTCGCGGTGGCATCCGATACGCCGCCGCCTTATGACTTGCCGCGCGCCGGCTTGGATGAGGTGGAAGCCATCGCCGATCTGGTGCTGGCGCATGCGCGCCCGATCAAGGACATTGCCTGGACGGAGGGGTAATGGCGCAGCTTTCGGATGATTGCTTCGCCTTTGGCGGCGCGCTGATGGCGGTGGAAGAGGCCCAGGCGCTGATCCTGGAACGGATTCCCTCCCCGACCGGTGAGGAGAGGGTGCCCCTTGCCGAAGCGCGCGGGCGCGTGCTGGCCGCACCGCTACTGGCGCCCTTGCCGCTGCCGCCCTTTTTCAACGCGGCCGTGGATGGCTGGGCCTTCCGCCATGCCGATTTGACGCCGGGCGGTGAAACCGCGCTGACCGAGGTTGGCCGTATCGCCGCCGGGCAAGCCCCATCGCGCGCGGTGGCCCCTGGTGAGGCGATACGCGTTTTCACCGGCGCCCCCATGCCCCCCGGCGCTGATACCGCCGTGATGCAGGAAGATGTGCGCCGTGATGGTGCGGTGATTTTCATCCCCCCCGGCCTTAAACGGGGCGCCAATGCGCGGCCTGCCGGTGAGGATATCGCCGCCGGTGCGCTGGCTTTGCCCGAGGGCAAAAGGCTCGGCCCCGCCGAGATCGGGCTGGCGGCGGCTTTGGGTCGGGCGCGGCTTGCGGTGCGGCCCAGGCTCAAGGTTGGCGTGTTTTCAACCGGCGATGAATTGGCAAGCCCCGGCAGCCCGCTTGGCCCGGCGCAGAGCTATGACAGCAACCGCTTCACATTGCTGGCGCTGCTTGCCGCGCTGCCCGTGGAAGCGCATGACCTTGGCATCCTGCCCGATGACCGCGCTGCCACCGAAGCCGCGCTGCGCCACGCCGCCGCCGGCCATGATCTGCTGCTGACCAGCGGTGGCGTTTCCACTGGCGAGGAAGACCATGTGCGCGCCGCCATTGAAGCCGGTGGGCGCCTGGTGTTCTGGCGGCTGGCAGTGAAGCCAGGCCGGCCAGCGGCCATGGGCCTGGTGGATGGCACGCCGGTTCTGGGCCTGCCGGGCAATCCCGTGGCTGCCGTGGTGACCTTTCTGCATCTGGCGCGGCCCCTGGTGCTGCGCCTGGCCGGCGCCCTGCCGGAAGCCCTGCCGCGCTTCGTGGCAGAAGCGGATTTCGGCTACCGCAAGAAACCCGGACGGCGCGAATATGTGCGCGTCAGCCTGCATGCCACTGCCGGCCTGCCGCGCGCGCGAAAATTCGCCCGCGAAGGGGCGGGCTTGCTGACATCGCTGACGCAATCCGATGCCTTTGTGGAATTGGCGGAGGAGATTACGGCGGTGGCGCCGGGGGATGTGGTGACGGTGCTGCCCTTTGGGGTGGTATTTTGACGAGTAATCTTCGATTGGCGACGGCTCAATCGGTTTTGCATGATGCCGTTAACGCGCCGCGACGCCATTGGCTTTTTCAAGCCAAGTGCAACCAGTGTTTGGCCTGACAAGCATTCCCAGGGATGGACTTTATGCATTAGGCAGCACTGCGTTCACATGGGTTCACGCTATCCGCTCTAGATCGTAGTTTTTCAAGTATCTTAAAATGTTTAGATGTTTCCATCTGAACGGGGGATAGTCTAACCTTATAGCCAATAGCACCCCTTGCCGTGACCTTGAACATGCCAAGCCCTGTCACCGTGAAGGTGACCAACCGGACACAAGCCCCAGACCCGTATCTTGCCCACTTCAAATGCATTCGCTGTCAGTGCACAATGTTTACGGGTTACTTCTGGAAGAAAAGCGGCACGAAAGATATCAAGGAAAGCACGTAAATGAGCGATCGCAAATCTCCGTTCTTGCCGAAAGAGGTTTTTCAAGCGGGGTCGCGGCCCCTCGCCAGTTTTTCGTCTGGAAACAATAAGTTTCAGGTGCTGCCTTTGGATTTCTATCATAAGGGCTCTCTGCCCATCGCAAATTTGGCGCCAGCAGATACCTGTGAAGTATCCGGTCCCATTGAGCCTGGTGCTCCAGGCAATGGGATGGAGGTCACCTGCCCGCCAATTGTCGCAAGACGTTTTGACCTTACTGAGGCCGTTGAATGCAGCTCCGCACTCGTGCGACGAAAAATTGCCTACGTCCCCGATTTTTGCGAGGGGAACGAAGGCACGACGCTGCACGAAACCGTTTTTCTCGTCAATCAATCCACCCCGAAACGGCTTGCGTTGATACTCGAAGCGGTGCGCCCTCGGGCACGGAATGGCATTATGTTATTTCATCTGGGCGCAAACAACTGGTATCACTGGCTTATCGAAATATTGCCGATGGCGTTTCTTGCGCAACGGCTGCCCAAGGAATACGCTACCTTCCCTTTTGTCATTCCGAAAAAAATTGCGCAGTTTAGAAATTTTCGTGCCAGCCTTGAACTGTTTCTGAATGGGCGGACAGTTGTGACTATCAACGAAATCGGTTTCAGGTTCAATGACCTGATCGTGATTGATCCCATCGTGCATGGGCCATTTAATTTGCAGGAAGGCATTTGGCCCAGCAGGGAGATGTATGCTTACAACCGCGATCTGCTGATTGAATACAGGAATGCCATCCTCGAAAGGCTGCATATTCAGCAAAAGAGCGACAGCGAATTGATATTCCTCGCGCGTGAGAATGATCGCCGGGACTTCAATCAAGCTGAAATTGAGAATATCGCCATTCGCCATGGCTTCCGCCTTGTTTACATGGAAAGGCTTTCATTTCCTGAGCAAGTGGAGCTGATGTTCGGAGCCAAAATCATTGTTGGGGCGTCTGGCGCCGCATTCTC
>JBIIIE010000374.1:0-3118 GCA_044235135.1 Roseomonas sp.
GACCAGCGGCGTGCGCCTGACCAATGCCGATTTCATCAGCACGGATCGCGAAGGGCTCGCGATTTGTGATGCGACCAGCGCCGCCTTTGCGATGGATCTGCCCTGGTCGAAATTGGATGTCGTCACCTGGTCCTGGCAGAAGGTGCTGGGCGGTGAGGCTGCGCATGGCATGTTGGCGCTATCACCCCGCGCCGTCGCGCGGCTGGAAAGCTATTCCCCGCCCTGGCCCATGCCGAAGATTTTTCGCCTGTCCAGTGGCGGCAAGCTCAGCGAAGGCGTGTTCAAGGGCGAGACCATCAATACGCCATCCATGCTGTGTGTTGAGGATGCTTTGGATGGGCTGCGTTGGGCGGAAAGCATTGGTGGCCTGAAGGGCCTGATTGCGCGCAGCGAAGCCAATCTGGCCGCGGTTGCGGATTGGGTCGCAGCGGGCAGCGGCTATGGCTTCCTGGCGCAGGATGTGGCGACACGTTCCTGCACTTCCATCTGCCTGACCATCACGGCACCTTGGTTCGCAGCGCTTTCAGCGGAAGCCCAGGCGATGGCAGCGAAGAAGATCGCTTCCCTGCTGGAAAAGGAAGGTGTCGCGCTGGATGCGGGTGCTTATCGTGATGCACCACCGGGCCTGCGCATCTGGGGCGGTGCGACCGTTGAAACCGCTGACATCAAGGCGCTGCTGCCGTGGCTGGATTGGGCGCTGGCGAGCGTGCAGGCCGAAACGGCGGGGGCGTGAGGCCCATGCCGCGCGTTTTGATCTCCGACAAACTCAGCCCTGCCGCAGTCGCGATTTTTCGTGAGCGCGGCATTGATACCGATGTCAAAACCGGCATGACGCCCGCTGAACTTCGCGCCATCATTGGCGATTATGATGGCTTGGCGGTGCGCTCAGCCACCAAGGTCACGCGGGAAGTGCTGGATGTCGCACCGCGCCTGAAGGTGGTGGGACGTGCCGGCATTGGCGTGGATAATGTGGATGTCACCAGCGCCACCGCGCGTGGTGTTGTTGTGATGAATACGCCCTTCGGCAATGCCATCACCACCGCAGAACACGCCATTGCGATGATGTTTGCGCTCGCGCGGCAATTGCCGGAAGCCTCGGCTTCCACCAAGGCGGGCAAATGGGAAAAGAACCGCTTCATGGGGGTGGAGCTTTTCGCCAAAACCCTTGGCCTGATTGGCTGCGGCAATATTGGCGGCATTGTCGCTGATCGCGCCAATGGCTTGAAGATGAAGGTGATTGCCTTCGATCCCTTCCTTTCGGAAAAACGCGCCGTTGAAATTGGCGTGGAGAAGGTGGAACTCCCTGAATTGCTGGCGCGTGCTGATTTCATCACGCTGCATGCGCCCATGACGGAACAGACGCGCAATATCCTCTCGCGCGAGAATATCGCGCGCATGAAAAAGGGCGCGCGGCTGATCAATTGCGCGCGCGGCGGCCTGGTGGATGAGGTCGCGCTGGCTGAGGCACTGCAATCCGGCCATGTGGCTGGCGCTGCCTTGGATGTTTTCGAGGTTGAACCCGCAACCGACAGCCCGCTTTTCGGGCTTGAGAATGTGGTTTGCACCCCGCATCTGGGCGCGGCGACGAATGAGGCGCAGGAGAATGTGGCGCTGCAAGTCGCCGAGCAAATGTCGGATTTCCTGCTGACCGGCGCGGTATCCAACGCCATCAATATGCCAAGCGTGACGGCGGAAGAAGCACCGCGGCTCAAACCCTATATGGAATTGGCGCGGTTGCTCGGTTCCATGGCGGGGCAGCTCTCAGCCGGGCAGGATGATGCCATCAGGGCGATCCGCATTGAATATGAAGGCCATGCGGCGGAGTTGAACCGCCGCCCGCTAACCGCCGCCGCTTTGGCCGGCGTGCTGACGCCGCAAATGGGCGCGGTGAATATGGTGAATGCGCCGGTGCTGGCGAAGGAACGCGGCATTGAGGTGGCGGAAACCATCCTGGAACGGCGGGGCGAGTATCAAACCCTGTTGACAATCACAGTCACCACCAGCCAGGGCCAGCGTTCCATCGCGGGCACCTTGCTTGCGGAAAACAAGCCGCGTTTGGTCGCCATCAAGGGCATTGCGGTGGAAGCCGATTTCGCGCCGCATATGCTGTATGTGACCAATCAGGATAAGCCAGGCTTCATCGGGCGCTTTGGCACGGCGCTGGCGGAAGCGGGCATCAATATCGGCACGCTCCATCTGGGCCGCGCGGCGCCGGGCGGCGATGCGATCTGCCTGGTCGGGCTGGATGGCCCCATGCCAGAGGCGGTGCTGGCCGAGGTGCGGCGCCTGCCCTTGGTGGTGCGCGCGACGCCGCTGAGGTTTTAACCCCTACCCGCCGAATACGCGCGCGAAAATGGTCTCCACATGGCCAAAATCGCGCGCGGGATCCATGGCGCGGTCCAACGCCGCGCCATCCATCAGCGCGGCGACGCCGGCATCTTCCAGAAGATTGGTCCGGAAATCCTTGGCGCCCGCGTTGCCCAAAGCCTGCCAGGTGGCCATGGCGCAGCGCTGCACGGTGGCATAGGCGTCCTCTCGGCTCATGCCCGCCTGTGTCAGCGCCAGCAAAACCTTCTGGCTATGCACAACGCCCCCCAGGCTTTCCAGATTGGCCTGCATCCGCGCCGGATAGATGGTGAGCTTTTCCATCATCCCCGTCAGGCGCATCAGCGCGAAATCCAGCGCAATCGTCGCATCCGGGCCAATCACGCGTTCCACCGATGAGTGGCTGATATCGCGTTCATGCCAGAGCGCCACATTTTCCAAGGCCGGCACCGCATAGCCGCGCACCAGCCGCGCGAGGCCGGTCAGGTTTTCACTCAGCACCGGGTTGCGCTTATGCGGCATGGCAGAAGACCCCTTCTGCCCGGCATGGAAAAACTCCTCCGCCTCGCGCACTTCACTTCTTTGCAAATGGCGCACCTCGGTCGCGAGCCTTTCAATCCCGCTGGCAATCACGGCGAGCGCCGCGAAGAAGGCAGCGTGGCGGTCACGCGGGATCACTTGTGTGGAAACCGGCTCCACCGCCAAACCCAGCTTGCTCGCGACAAAGGCCTCCACACGCGGATCAACGCTGGCAAAGGTGCCAACCGGGCCGGAAATGGCACAGGTCGCGACC
>JBIIIE010000064.1:0-11088 GCA_044235135.1 Roseomonas sp.
ATCGCAGTTTCTGGCGGCCTTGCCCTATCTGATCACGATCCTGGTCCTGGTGCTCATTATGCGGGCAAGGCGGGGTGGCGCGGCGGGGCCGGCCTCGCTCGGCGTGCCCTTTGTGCCCGATAGATAGGGCCTTCCGCGTGTTGTTTGAGCGCATTTTCCGAGCCGCCAAGTGTTGCCACTTGGCTTGAAAATGCTAATGGCATTAAATTTGCGTAACCCAACCCACTTTTCAGGGAGAGCTTCATGAACATCACCCGTCGTCACCTTATGGCCGGCTCTGCCGGTCTTGCCGGCACCGCGCTGGCCGGCCAGCACGCCGCAGCCCAGCAACGCCTCAATGTCGGTGTCGTGCTGATCGGCCCGGTCGGCGATTTCGGCTGGTCCCACATGCACGACCAGGGTCGCCGCCGCATGGCCGAAGTATTGGGCGACCGCGTCAATGCCACCACGGTCGAATCCGTCGCGCCACCCGATTTTGACCGCGTGGTGACGCAGCTGGTCCGCACCGGCCATCGGCTGATTTTCACCACCAGCTTTTCCTATTTCGCCCCCACGCAGCGCATGGCGCCCCAGCATTCGGGCGTGTTTTTTGAGAACGCCACCGGCCCGACCACGCTGCCCAATATGGCGATCTATAATGCGCGCTTCTACGAAGGCCGCTACGTCCAGGGCGTGATCGCCGCGCGCAAATCGCGTTCCAAGACCATCGGCTATGTCGCCACCTTCCCGGTGCCGGAGGTGATCAGCGCCATCAATACCGTGATGCGCGGCGCCTGGTCGGTGGACCCTTCCATGAAGGTGCGCGTGGTGTGGGTGAATGCCTGGTCGAACCCTGCGCGAGAGGCCGATGCGGCCCGCGCCCTGATTGACCAGGGCTGCGATGTGCTGTGCAGCCACACCGATGGCCCGGCGCCGCTGCAATTGGCGGAACAGCGCGGCATTTTCGGCTTCGGTCAGGCATCTGACATGACACGCTTCGCACCGCGCGCGCATTTGACAAGCAGCGTCAACAATTGGGGCGATTACTATGCCGAACGTGCCAAGGCCGTGCTGGACGGCACCTGGCGCCCGACGGATACCTGGGGCGGGCTTGGCAGCGGCATGTTCCGCCTGGCGCCCTTCACCAATATGACGCCTGAGGAAGTGAGCGAAGCGACTCGCATCCGCGATGCCATCGCCGCCGGCACGCTGCATCCGTTTGAAGGCCCGATCACGCGCCAGGATGGCACTGTCGTGATCCCGGCGGGCCGGCGCCTCACGGATGATGAAATCCGCGCGCAGAACTATTTCTATCAGGGCATTGATGTCGCGATGCCGTAAGGCGCGTTATCAGCGCTGAAATTATCGCCCCAGCGTGATGCGTCGCGCTGGGGTTTATTTTTATTCAAACCGATTGGACCGAGGGAACCCATTCGGCGGCGCCTTGCCCGCGCCGGCGCGATTGCCAACCCAGGCGCGCAAATCCGTCTCAGTCCGCGTTCTTTCGCCAAGCACCCAGGAAAGCCCTTCCTTGCGGGTAAACACCTTGGCATCGGCCAGCCCGCCATCGCGATAGCTTTGCAATTGCACGCCGCGCCCGCGCGTCATTTCCGGCACCTGATCAATCGGGAAAATCAGCAATTTGCGATTCTCGCCAATCACCGCAACGCAATCACCTTCCGCTGGCGCGCAAACCGCCGCTTCCACCGGCGCATCCACATTCAATACCTGCTTGCCGGTGCGCTTTTCCGCGAGCAATTCCTCGCCCTTCACCAGGAAGCCCTTGCCGTCCGAAGCGGCGACCAGATAGCGCTGCCCTTCACGATGCACGAACATCGTGACCACCGCATCCTCATTGGTCAGGTCAAGCATCAAGCGCACCGGCTGGCCGTCACCACGCCCGCGCGGAATGGCATCGGCCTTCAGCGTGAAGGCCTTGCCATTGGTCGCAAACAGCACCAGCCGATCTGTGGTCTCCGCATGGAGTGCGATGGATAGGCTATCACCTTCCTTGAAACGCAATTCGCCATCCAAGGACACATGCCCCTTCTGCGCCCTGATCCAGCCCTTCTCGGATAGGATCACGGTAATGGGTTCACGTTCCACAAAAGCCGCTTCATCCACCACCACTTCAGGGAGTGCCGCGCCGGTCGCCGTGCGCCGCGCACCAAGCGCGCCATCGCCAAAGCGCGCGCGCATGCTTTCAATTTCCTCGCCAATCGCCTGCCAGCGTGCGGCCTCGGACTTCATCAGCGCCTGAAGCTTCTTCTGTTCCGCGGAAAGCTTCTTATGCTCCTTGCGGATTTCCATTTCTTCCAGGCGCCTGAGCGCCCGCAGCCGCATATTCAGGATGGCTTCGGTTTGCGTATCGGTCAGGCCGAAGCGTTCCATCAGGCGGGGCTTTGGTTCATCTTCTTCCCGGATGATGCGAATCACCTCATCCAGATTGAGATAGGCGATCAGATAGCCATCCAGAATCTCAAGCCGCCGCGCAATGGCGCCAAGCCGATGATTGGTGCGCCGTTGCAGCACCTCATGCCGATGATCGAGCCAGGCGCGCAGCACTTCCTTCAGGCTCATCACACGCGGCGTGCGATCAGCATCCAGCACATTCATGTTCAGCGGAAAGCGGCTTTCCAAAGCGGTCGCGCGGAACAGCGTTTCCATCAGCACCGCCGGTTCCACATTGCGGGATTTCGGCTCCAGCACGATCCGCACCTGTTCGGTGCTTTCATCGCGCAAATCCGCCAGCAGCGGCAGCTTCTTTTCTTCCAGAAGCTGCGCGATCTGTTCAATCAGCCGGGCCTTTTGCACCTGATAGGGGATTTCGGTGACAATGATCACCCAGCTTCCCGCCTTGCCCTTTTCCACTTCCCATTTGGCGCGCACGCGAAAGCCGCCGCGCCCGGTTTCATAGGCTTCGGCGATGGAGTCCGGCGCTTCCACCAGAATGCCGCCGGTCGGGAAATCCGGCCCCTTGATATGGCGCAGCAAATCGCGGGTTTCGGCAGCCGGGTTGCGCACCAATTCCAGCGCGGCGGCGCAAAGCTCCCCAGCATTATGCGGCGGGATGGAGGTTGCCATGCCAACCGCAATCCCCGCCGCGCCATTGGCCAGCAGATGCGGAAAGGCCGCCGGCAGCACGATGGGTTCGCGTTCCTCCCCGTCATAAGTCGCGCGGAAATCAACCGCGTCTTCTTCAATGCCTTCCAGCAGCGCCTGCGCCACTTCCGTCAGCCGCGCTTCCGTGTAGCGCATGGCGGCTGGGTTATCGCCATCAATATTGCCGAAATTCCCCTGGCCTTCGACCAAGGGGTAGCGCGCGGCGAAATCCTGCGCGAGCCGCACCATCGCCTCATAAATCGCGGCATCGCCATGGGGGTGATATTTACCCATGACATCGCCGACGATACGCGCGCATTTCTTGAAGCCGGCTTCCGGATCCAGCCGCAATTGCCGCATCGCCCATAACAGGCGCCGATGCACGGGCTTCAACCCATCGCGCACATCCGGCAGTGACCGCGCGGTGATGGTGGAAAGCGCATAGGCCAGATAGCGTTCTGACAGCGCATCCGCGAGCCGTGTTTCACGCTCCGCCCCGCTGGGCGTCAGGGATTTCACATCATCGGGCATGGGCGAATCGCATCCTTATTCAGGAACTCGTCTAACCCTGCGCCCATCGCGCTGCAAAGGCTTCAAGACTTCGGTAAGCATTCTTGCCGTATTCTTTCCCCCATGATGAATCTGGCCCTCGCCCCCGCACGGCAGAATTACGTGCCCGAGCCCGCACCCGCCGTCTGGGTCACCTGGGCTGAGGGCATTGCCGGCCCCGCGACCCTCGCCCCGCGGGGGGAGTTCCGCTGTTTTCTGGTCTTTACCCTGGCCCGTGACGCTGAGGCGGCGGCGCAAAGGGCGGAAATGACGCTGCATAACCTTGGCTGGCATCACGTGGCGACGCAAAGCGGTGCGCCGCTGAACCCCGAAAGACTATATTCCCTGCCGGAGGAGTTTCACGAGATTTGTGAAGCCGCCATGTGCGGGCAGACAGGTGTGATGCATTACCGGGTCAATCGGCGATCAATCCCGCTATCCGCTCCACCAATCTGAAGCGCGCTTCGGGCAAGGGGCGGTGGCGCACGCCAAAGGCATCGCGTTCCAGGAAATGCCCTGTCAGCCGCAGCCCCGCCACCCAGGATGCGGGCTCACCCAGGCTTTCCGCATCGCGCAGAAAACCGGGCAGGGGCAGCAGCTTATCGAGGTAGGGCGCCGC
Organism: Roseomonas sp.; assembly: GCA_044235135.1. Lineage (GTDB taxonomy): Bacteria > Pseudomonadota > Alphaproteobacteria > Acetobacterales > Acetobacteraceae > Neoroseomonas. Next base: position 4,250 of record JBIIIE010000064.1, read on the forward strand.
CGCCCCGGCACTGACCGCGCGGCCCGAGCGCGGAGATACATGGGTCAGCCCCTCATGCACCCCGGTCACCGCGCAGGCGGCAAGGTCAAGCCCATAGCCAAGCTCGGCCAGGATCAGCGCTTCAAAGCGCACATAATCCGCGACCACAGCCTCAGCCCCGCCGGCCAAATGGCCGATCAGGGAAACCAGCCCGGCAAAAGCGCGCGGATGGGCTTCGCGTTCCGGCAGGGCATCGGCGGCAATGGCGCAGGCGGAAGATAAAAGCGCCAAGGCCAAGGGTTCATCCATCGCCAGCGCCGCCGCCGGATGGACCAATTCACCGCTCAGGCTGCCCAATTGATCGGAAAGCCGGGCAACCCAACGCGCCTCAATCAGATTGCCCGGCAGCCACAACCCCGCCTGGGCGCGAGACCCGCCCCCCTTCACCAGCCCTGCATGGCGGCCATGGGCTTCGGTCAGCACTGTCACCACCGCGCCGCCTTCGCCATGCGGGCGCAGATCCAGCACCACCGCCGGGGCCTGCCATTCAATACTCATGGGAAACGGGGCTTAACCGGCATCCTCAAGCCCAATGGCGCGGATGCGTGCGGCGGTTTCATCCCAATCGGGCTTTTCCTTCACATTCAGGAAAAGATGCACCGGGCGTTCCAAAAGCTTGATCAATTCCAAGCGCGCGAGCCGCCCAATCTCTCGGATACGGCTGCCCTTATCCCCAATCAGGATCGCCTTTTGCGTCGCACGCGCGATGTAGATGGTGCAATCAATGCGCACCGATCCATCGGGCTTTTCAGTCCAGGTTTCGGTTTCAACCGAGGCATGATGCGGCACTTCCTGATGCGTCTGGCGCAGGATTTGTTCGCGCACAATCTCGGCGGCCAGCATGCGGTTCGGCAAATCGGTCAGATCATCTTCCGGAAAAAGATACGGCCCCGGCGGCACGGCCTCTGCCAGCCGATCCAGCAACCGATCCAGCCCATCGCCCTTTTCGGCGGAAATCATGAAGGTCTCGGCGAAAGGCAGCAGCTTGTGCAATTCCGCGGTCAGCGGCAGCAATTGCTCGCGCGGGATCAGATCGGTCTTGTTCAGCACCAGCCAAATGGGCCGGCGCGTCTTGCCGAGCCTCTCGATAATGCTGCGCAATGGCTCCGTCAGCCCGGCGCGCGCATCCACAATCAACAGCGAGATATCAGCATCCTGCGCGCCACCCCAGGCGGCGGCAACCATCGCGCGATCAAGCCGCCGGCGTGGCGTGAAAATGCCGGGTGTATCCACCAATACCAATTGGCTTTCTCCCCGCATCACCACGGCGCGCACCCGAAAGCGCGTTGTCTGCGGCTTGGGTGAGACAATCGTTACCTTGCTGCCGGCAAGCCTATTCACCAGCGTTGATTTGCCGGCATTGGGTGCGCCCAGAATGGCAATCAACCCGCAACGCGTTGTCATGTTTCCAAACCCTTCAACCAGGCTTCCGCCGCTGCCTGCTCGGCCGCGCGTTTGCTATCACCTTCACCCTGCGCTTCCCGCCCTGCGGCCATCACACTAATCACAAAGCGCGGCGCATGGGCGGGGCCGCTTGACTGCACCAGCCCATATACAGGCAAACCAAGCCCGCGCCCCAAAGTCCATTCCTGCAAACGGTTTTTGGGTGATGTCGGCGGGCGCGCATCCGCTTCGATCAGCGCGGCAAAACAGCGCCTTACCAAGGCGCGCGCCGGCGCGATGCCACCATCCAAATAAATCGCGCCCAGCACCGCTTCAAACGCATCGGAAAGCAGATTGCGCGGCCCCATCAATCCCGTGGCGCGATAGCGCGCCGGCATGCGCAGATCCGTGCCAAGCCCCAATTCCTCGGCAATTTTGCAGAGCGTATCGGCGGAAACCAGCATGGAAAGCCGCTTCGCCAAATCCCCTTCACGTTCTGCGGGGAAACGCTCGGCCAGCCATTCGGCGATGCACAGTCCCAGCACACGGTCGCCGACAAATTCCAGGCGTTCATTGGAAAGCAGTCCCTCACCGCGGCTTTCCGCATCGGTGCTATGGGTCAATGCGCGGGTCAGCAATTCGGGCCGGGCAAAGCTATGGCCCAACCGTGCTTCAAGATCAGCACTCATGTGTCGTGATGGCGCATCACTTGACCGTACTGAATAGCCTGGACCAGCGAATGGCAAAGGGCCAATTCCAAACCTGCCACCAGGCGGAGGAACCATCCACGGAAAAGAAAATGATCTCCGCCCGGCCAACCAGATTTTCAATCGGAATGAAGCCCACGGCATTCATCGCGCGGCTGTCCAGGCTATTGTCGCGATTATCGCCCATGGCGAAAACATGCCCGGGCGGCACGCGAAATTCCGGCGTATTGTCCAAGGGCGCATCATCGGATGCTTCCAGAATGTCATGCGCCACACCCGGCGCGCCATCAATCGCGGGCAGGAATTCGCGGAAGCGCCGCACCGTGATGCGCGGGCCATCGCCTTCCACCGTATAGGGGCCCAGCAATTCGCGCCGCACCGGCGCCCCGTTCAAATGCAGAATGCCATTGCGCATCTGCACGCGATCCCCAGGCAGGCCGATGATGCGCTTGATGTAATCCGTGCTGCCATCACGCGGCAGCTTGAACACCGCAACATCGCCGCGCTTGGGTGGTGAGGCGAAAATGCGCCCTTCAAACAGCGGCGGGCTGAAGGGCATGGAATGGCGCGAATAGCCATAGGAGTATTTGGAGACGAAAAGATAATCCCCCACTTGCAGCGAAGGGATCATGGACCCGGAGGGAATATTGAAGGGTTCAAACGCAATGGTGCGAATGCCAATCGCAATCGCGGCGGCATAGACAATGGTTTTTACACTTTCCAGCCAACCGCCGGATTTCTTCGAGGCCATGTCACATCCAAGGATATCGCCCAATCGGCGCATTCGAACCCCAACGAAACTGCCGGGTCAGGGCAGGGCATAGCGGGGCGGCGCGCCCTGTCAAGGAAGCGGCACGGCCGTGATCACCACCATCGCCTGGGCATAGGGAAATTCATCGGTCATTGTCAGCGCAATCACCGCGCCATGCCCCGCCGGCGTAATGGCCTTCAGCCGTTCCGCCGCGCCCCCCGTCAGGCGCAAGGTCGGCTGGCCGGATGGCAAATTCACCACCCCCAAATCGCGCCAAAACACCCCCGCGCGAAACCCGGTGCCAAGCGCCTTGGAAGCAGCTTCCTTCGCGGCAAAGCGCTTGGCATAGGTGGCGGCGCGGATGCGTTCGGTGCGTTTTTCCGCCTTGGCACGCTCAGCCGAGGTAAAAATACGCTCCAGAAAGCGATCCCCATGGCGTTCAATGGTGCGTTCAATGCGCCGGATATCCAGGATATCCGACCCGATGCCGATGATCATGCGCTGGCCTATCCCTTGCCGCGTTCCACCTGCGTGACGCCGGGGCAGGCGCGCAGCGCCGCCAGAACGGCGGTCAGGTGGGAAATATCACGCACTTCCACATCCACCAGCACTTCGCACCAATCCTCGGCCCGGTTGGTGATGCGAAGGCTATTCACCGCCCCTTCTTGCCGCGCAATGGCCGTGGTCACCCCCGCCAGCGCATCCGGGCGATTTTCCGCAACCAACTCGACCCGCGCGACATGGGTGCCCTTGGTCGCGCCATCATAATCCCAATCCACATCAATGAAGCGTTCAGGTGTGGCGGCAAAGGCCTGCAAGCCATGGCAATCTTGCCGATGGATCGTGACCCCGCGCCCGGTCGTGACAATGCCCAGAATCCGATCCCCGGGCAGGGGGTGGCAGCAGCCGGCGAAGCTCACGGCCATGCCGGTCACCAGGCCCCGCACCCCAAGTGCCGCATCCCGCTTGGCCGCTGATTGGCGTTCCGCCTTGCCCGGCATGAGCGTTGGCCCGGCACCAAGCCGCCCGCGCGGCCTTGCGAGTGGCAGCGGGTCCGCCCCACGGGGCGCGGCGCGCAATTCCGGCACGGCGGCATGCAGCACATCACGCGGCGTCAGATTGCCGCTGGCCACTGCGATGCACATCGCCTCAAAATCCGCCTGCTTCAGCGGCTTCAAGGCGGGCTCGGCAAGCTTTTCCGAAAAATCGAGCCCCGCCGCCCGAAACGCCTTGGCAATGGCGCTACGCCCTTCCTCGCGCTGTTCCGAACGCTGGCGCGCATGATTGACGCGGCGAATGCGCGCGCGCGCCTTGCCGGTGACAACAAAACGCTCCCACCCCGGATTGGGCGTACCGCCGCGCGCGGTGATGATTTCCACCTGATCGCCATTTTCGAGCACATGGCGCAACGGCACGATCTTGCCATTCACCTTGGCGCCGACAGTGGTATCGCCGACCTGGCTATGCACCTCATAGGCGAAATCAACCGGCGTTGCGCCGCGCGGCAATTCGATCAGATCACCCTTGGGCGTGAAGCAGAACACGCGGTCGCGATGCAGCTCAAGCTTGGTATGTTCCAGAAATTCCTGCGGCTCCGCGGCGTTTTCCAGAATTTCCAAAAGGTCGCGCACCCAAGGGTAGCGCTTCTGATCCCGCGAAGATCCAGGCCCTTGCTTGTAGCTCCAATGCGCGGCGACGCCATTTTCCGCGATATCATGCATTTCCTTGGTGCGGATTTGCACTTCGATCTTGGCATTGCGCCGTTCCGGCACCGTCACGCCGGTATGCAGGCTTTGATAGCCATTGGTCTTGGGCGTTGAAATCCAATCCTTGAAGCGCCCCGGCACCACGCGATAGGCGGAATGAATGGCGCCAAGGGCCGCGTAGCAATCACCCTTTTCCGGCACGATGATGCGAAAGGCCATGATGTCCGATAATTGTTCGAACGCCACATTCTTCTTCTGCATCTTGAGCCAGATGGAATAGGGCGATTTCTCCCGCCCCTGAATATCCACCACCGTCACCCCGGCATCGGCCAAAACGCGGCGCAGATCGGCCTCGATCTCTGCGATCAGATCGGCACCCTGTCCGCGCAGATAAGTGAGCCGCGCGGCGATCGTCTGCCAGGCTTCCGCATTCATTTCGCGGAAGGAAAGGGTTTCCAGCTCCGTCTTCAGCGCATCCATGCCGATGCGTTCAGCCAGCGGCGCGTAAATCTCCAGCGTTTCGCGCGCCTGCTTGCGGCGGCGTTCCGGCTGCGGCATGCCGGAAATGGTCCGCATATTATGCAGCCGATCCGCGAGCTTGATCAGCAGCACGCGAATATCCTCGCTCATGGCGAGCACAAGCTTGCGGAAATTCTCAGCCTGTTTGGTGCGTTCGGATTGGAGTTCAAGCCGCGTCAGCTTGGTGACGCCATCCACCAGCCGCGCCACTTCCTTGCCGAAGCGCGCTTCAACATCGCCAAGCTTGAGCGGCGTGTCTTCAACCGTGTCATGCAGCAGCGCGGTGATGATGGACCCCGGATCAAGCCGATAACCCGCCAGGATTTCCGCGACCGCAAGGGGATGAACAATGTAAGGCTGCCCATCATCGCGCTTTTGCGGCGCATGGGCTTCGGCTGCCAAATCATAGGCGCTGGCAATCAGCGCAGCATCGGCGCGTGGGTCGTAAGCGGTGACGCGGGAAGCAAGTTCAGCACCGGGCGAAACCACCCGCCCCGCGGCCAGGCCTTCAGGCGCGCGGGGAAATTCCAGGGGGAAGCAGGAGGTTACGCTTCGCCCCATCGGCATTCCTATCGTTTGCCGCCAAGCTCGGCAGCGATGGCGGCTTCCAGATCATCGGGCGCCATATCTTCAGCGCCGGCCTCCGGCAGGGCTTCTTCCTGCACATCCATGATGCCGAAGATGTTTTCATCGGTGGCGATCAGGTCAATCACTTCTTCCTCGGCAGGCTCCGGTTCCGGCGCGCGCTGCAAGGATTTGATCAAATCGGCTTCCAGCGCGGGAAGATCGGCCTTTTCCTCGGCGATTTCGCGCAAAGCCACGACCGGGTTCTTGTCATTGTCGCGATCAATCGTGATCTGCTCACCCCGGCTGATATTGCGCGCACGCTGCGCGGCCATCAGCACGAGTTCAAAGCGGTTCGGGATCTTTTCGATGCAATCTTCAACGGTAACGCGCGCCATGAGGGCTCCAAAGACAAAAGGGGCGCGCGGCGGGGGCCGGGCGCCCGGCTGGACCGGTTCTGGAAGATAAATAGTCGCCCCGGCGCCGATTTGCAAGAATTTCAAGCGCCTTGGGCATCAGGCGGGGGTGAGGGGCCTTAGATCCTGCGCCGGCAGGGCCGCGATCAGCGTCGCCACGGGTTGCTTCAGGCGCGGATGCACCCAATCCGGCGCCACTTCCGCCAAGGGCAGCAGCACAAAGCCCCGCAAATGGGCGCGCGGATGCGGCAGCACCGGGTCCGGCGCGTCACGCACCAACCCGTCCAGATCAATGATATCCAAATCCAAGACGCGCGGCGCATTGGGATAAGGGCGGGTGCGCCCGGCGGCGTTTTCAATGGCTTGCAGCGCAGTGAGCAGGCTTGCGGGCTCCGCTGCACCTTCCAGCATGGCCACGCCATTGATATAGCGCGGAGAGGCCGGGTCGGGCGGGATTGGCGCGCTTTCCCACCAGCGTGATGCTGCCATCAGGCGCAGCCCCGGTAAGGCCCCAAGCGCGGCCAGCGCGGCCTTGCAGCTTTCCAAAGGCGGCGCGCCATCGCCCGCCGGCAGATTGGCGCCAATACCGATCAGGGCGCGGGCCATGACAAGCCGGCCCATTTCGTGTAACGAAAATCTCTGAATTTGAACCTTCGTCTCAAACCATTGAGGATCATTTGATGTCTGCTCATATTGCTCGGCGCCAGGCTGGCCTGGAACGCGTTGGCCTGTTCGTTGATGGCGCCAATCTCTA
>JBIIIE010000376.1:0-3097 GCA_044235135.1 Roseomonas sp.
TGCGGGCGCGCTTCATTGGCGCGGCGCGCCCGTTACGGTGGAAAGCCCGCGCGCCGCCCGCGCGCTTGGCATTGGCATGGTGTTTCAGCATTTTTCGTTGTTTGAGGCGCTGACAGTCGCCGAGAATGTCGCCCTCGCGCTCGATCACGCCGGCACGGTCTCGGAAATTTCCGAAAAACTGGCGGAAACCAGCCGCGCCTATGGCCTGCCACTTGATCCCAGCCGTGAAGTCTGGCGGCTTTCCGTTGGCGAACGCCAGCGCGTTGAGATCATGCGCTGCCTGATGCAGGACCCAAGCCTGCTGATCCTGGATGAACCCACCTCGGTGCTGACACCGCAGGAAGCCGAGGGGCTGTTCGCCACCCTCGCCCGATTGCGCGCTGAGGGGCGTTCGGTCCTTTACATCTCCCACAAGCTCGAAGAAGTGCGGCGCATTTGCGAAGCCGCGACCATTTTGCGCGGCGGTCAGGTGGTGGCGCATTGCGACCCGCGCGCTGAAACCGCGGCGAGCCTGGCGCGCATGATGATGGGTGGTGATGTCGTGCCGATCCGCCATGATGTGATCGAAGCGCAAGGCCCGGTGCGCTTGGCTGTTTCAGCGCTGTCACTTCCGGCGCTGCATGCGCATGGCATTGCACTTTCCAACATAAATCTCGAACTCCGCGCCGGTGAGGTGCTGGGCATCGCCGGTGTCGCCGGCAATGGCCAGGATGAGCTTTTCGCAGCCCTCAGCGGCGAAGAATTGGCGCCCCATGACGCGGCCATTATCATGGATGGTGTCGCGGTCGGCCTTGCCGGCATCAATGAACGGCGCCGACGTGGTGCGGCCTTTGTGCCGGAAGAACGGCTTGGCCATGGCGCGGCGCCTGCCATGCGGCTTTCCGAAAATGCGCTGCTGTCAGGCCACGCCACCAATGGTTTCTTGCGCCATGGGTTGGTGGACCGCGCGAAGCTGACGGATTTCGTGGGCAAGGTGGTGCGCGCCTTTGATGTGCGCAAAGGCCCCGCGGATCCGGAAGCGCGCGCGCTATCCGGCGGCAATTTGCAGAAATTTGTGATCGGGCGGGAAATCGCGCGCCAGCCCGGCATTCTGGTGGTGGCGCAGCCAAGCTGGGGCGTGGATGCGGGTGCAGCTGCCACCATTCGCCAGGCGCTGATGGATCTGGCGCGCGCCGGCAGCGCCGTATTGGTGATCAGCCAGGATTTGGATGAGCTGCTCGAAATCTCCGACCGGCTTTGCGTCATGTTCATGGGCCGGCTTTCGCCCGCCATGCCAACCGCGGAAGCCACACGCGAATCGCTCGGCCTATTGATGGGCGGGGCGGGGATGGCGGCGTGATGCGGCTTGTCATGGAAAGGCGGTCGGAAACGCCGATCAGCCTGATGCTGATCTCCCCAATGATTGCGGTGGCGCTGACCATGATATCCGCTGCCATCATGTTCGCGCTGCTCGGCAAGGACCCGGTAGCGGCGCTGAGCACTTACTTCCTTGACCCACTCTCGGATTCCTGGGGCTTGCAGGAAGTGGCGGTGAAGGCGACACCGCTTGTGCTGATCGCGGTTGGGCTTTCGGTTTGCTATCGCGCCAAGGTGTGGAATATCGGCGCCGAGGGCCAATTCCTGTTCGGCGCCATGGCGGGCGGTTATGTCGCCATCATCACCCATGGCAGCACGCAGGGGCCGTGGCTTTTGCCGGTGATGCTGCTGGTGGGCGCGATGGCAGGGGCGTGTTTTGCGCTGATCCCGGCGCTGCTCCGCACGCGCTTCGGCGCCAATGAAATCCTGACAAGCCTGATGTTGGTTTATGTCGCGGAATTGCTGCTCGATTTCCTGGTGCGCGGCCCGTGGCGAGACCCCGCCGGCTTCAATATGCCCAATAGCGTGGTGTTTGAACCGGAAGCGACCCTACCGCTGCTGATGGAAGGCGGGCGGCTCAATATCGGCACGCCCATCATGATTGCGGTGGTGCTGGGCTTCATGCTGCTGATGGGGCGCACGCTGAAAGGGTTTGAAATCCGCCTGGTGGGTGAAGCGCCGCGCGCCGCCCGCTTTGCCGGGTTTTCTGAGGCGCGGTTGATCATCACGGTTTTCATGATCTCGGGCGCGCTTGCGGGGCTTGCCGGCGTGCTGGAAGCCGCTGGCACCATCAAGCAATTGCAGCCCGGTCTTTCGCCCGGCTATGGCTTCACCGCCATCATCGTCGCGTTCCTCGGGCGGCTTAACCCCATTGGTTGTCTGTTCGCCGGTGTTTTCATCGCCATCACCTTCATCGGTGGGGAGAATGCGCAAATCATGCTGCGCCTGCCGCTGGATGCAACGCGCGTGCTGCAAGGGCTTTTGCTGTTCTTCGTGCTGACCTGCGATAGCTTGCTGCTGTATCGCTTCCGCCTGATCCGGGGGGCGGCGGCATGACGCTGTTTGAAGCCATCATCCTGACCATCATCACGGCTTCAACGCCGCTGCTGATCGCAGCGATTGGCGAATTGGTGGTGGAACGCGCCGGCGTTTTGAACCTGGGCGTTGAGGGCATGATGGTGATCGGCGCCGCGGCGGGCATTGCGGCGGCAATCGCGACCGGATCATCAACGCTTGGCGTGTTGGTGGCCGTGCTGGCCGGCATGGCGCTATCCCTGGTGTTTGCCGCGCTGGTCTTGGGCCTTGCGGCCAATCAGGTCGCGGCGGGGCTCGCCTTGGCCATTCTAGGGCTGGGTCTGTCCGGGGTGATCGGCGCGCCCTTTGTGGGCGTGCAGCGCGCGGGCATTGGCAAGATCGAAATTCCCCTGCTGTCCGATATCCCCTTCATCGGGCCGGTGCTGTTTCACCAGGACCCGTTTGTCTATGCCTCTGTCGCGCTGGTCATCGGCGTTTGGTGGTTCCTGACCCGAAGCCGAGCAGGCCTTGTCTTGCGCGCGGTCGGCGAAAACCACGCGGCGGCGCATGCGCTTGGCTATCCGGTGCGGCGCATACGCCTGCTTGCCATCCTGTTCGGCGGCGGCTGCGCGGGCCTGGCAGGGGCCTATATGTCCCTGGTCCTGACGCCCTTCTGGACCAGCGGCATGACCGCCGGGCGGGGCTGGATTGCACTCGCGATTGTTGT
>JBIIIE010000375.1:0-3097 GCA_044235135.1 Roseomonas sp.
GCCATGGCGGGCTTCCTGGTGCGTTTTCTTCCGGACGCTTCGCGCCGCGCCCGTTTCAGGCTAACCCCTTTCGCAGGCAGGGGCGCATGAACAGGCATCGCGAGACAACCGGAACCGAACTGCAACCTAGGTGGCGAAGCAGGGCCAATCAAGCACGGTTTTGTGTGCTGCTGGCGCTGATGCTGGCCGGCTGCCAGACGGAACCCGGCCAGGCGGTGGCGAAATTCTGGGAACGCGCCTGGGGACCAGCGACCGAGGGCCGCCCCGCGCCGCCCGGCGCCGATGCGCCCTTTCCCAATCTGGGCACCGTGCCGCCCCGGCCAGAGGCGCCGGATATGGCATCACGCGAAGCGCTGGCCAATCGGCTGGTGCAGCAGCGGGAGGCAAGCCGGGAGCCGCTTGGCGCCCTGCCTGGTGCCGTGCCGCGCTTGGGCCCGCCGCCCCCCGCCTTGGCCCCGGCTTTGGCCGGCATGGCGATTCCGGCCCCGGCCATGCCCGCCGAACCGGCGGCCCCTGCCGCGCCCCCCCAGCAAGCCCCCCCAACGCCGGAGGCAGCCCCAGCACCCTCTGGCATTCCGGCGCCACCTGTCATTGCCCCCGCCGGTATCCCCGCGCCGCCTGCACTCGCCCCCGCAGGTGCCCCGCCGCCACCAGTTTTGCGTGATGCGCCTCGCCGCCCGTGACGTGCTGGTCTATAAGCGCAGCCCTTATCCAATGAGACTGAAGCCATGACCGAGGATTTCCACCGTATCCGGCGCCTGCCGCCCTATGTCTTTGCCGAGGTGAATGCGGCCAAGGCCAAGGCGCGCGCGGCGGCGGAGGATATTGTTGACCTTGGCATGGGCAATCCCGATACGCCCACGCCGCCGCATATTGTGGCGAAGCTGATCGAAGCGGTGCAGGACCCGCGCACGCATCGCTATTCCATGTCCAAGGGTATTCCCGGTCTGCGCAAGGCCTTGGCTGGTTATTATGATCGCCGCTTTGGCGTGAAGCTTGACCCTGAAACGGAAGTGGTGGCGACCCTTGGTTCAAAGGAAGGCTTGGCGAATTTGGCGCAGGCCATCTCAAGCCCTGGCGATACGATTCTGGTGCCGAACCCTTCCTATCCCATCCATCAATTCGGCTTCATCATCGCCGGCGCTTCGGTGCGCAGCATTCCCTATACGCCGGATGATGCGATGCTTGAGGCGATTGACCGCGCCGTGCGTCATTCGGTCCCAAAACCCAATGCGGTGATTGTGAATTTCCCATCCAACCCAACCGCGTTGACCGCACCAATTGAATTCTACCGCGAATTGGTCGCCCTTTGCCGTCGGCATGAATTATTCATCCTGTCCGATCTTGCCTATGCGGAGCTTTATTTCGGCGACACCCCGCCACCTTCCGTGCTTGAAGTGGAAGGGGCGAAGGACATCACGGTTGAATTCACCTCCATGTCGAAAACCTACAATATGCCAGGCTGGCGCATGGGGTTTGCGGCGGGCAATCCGCGGCTGATCGCGGCATTGGCGCGCGTGAAATCCTATCTGGATTACGGCGCCTTCACGCCCATTCAAGTGGCGGCGACAGCGGCGTTGAATGGTCCGCAGGATTGCATTGAAGAAATGCGCGTTCTGTACAAGGAACGCCGTGAAGTGCTGGTGAAGGGGCTGCATGCCGCGGGCTGGGATGTGCCGGCACCCGATGCTTCCATGTTCCTCTGGGCGCCTATCCCCGAGCGTTTCCGGCATTTGGGCTCGGTCGGGTTTTCCAAGCTATTGCTGGAAAAAGCGAAGGTCGCGGTCGCACCCGGCCTTGGCTTTGGTGAGCATGGTGATGAGCATGTGCGCATTGCCCTTGTTGAAAATAACCATCGCATCCGTCAGGCCTTGCGAGGGATCAAAACCTTCCTGAGTGGTGACAATGCCGCGCCGCAGGATGCTGCTTCTGATATGGTGAATGCATGACCCGCCCCCTTGCGATTGCGGTTGCCGGCCTTGGAACGGTTGGCGCCGGCGTGGTGAAATTGCTGCGCGCCAATGCCGATATCATTGCCGCGCGCGCTGGCCGGCCCATTGCCATCACGGCGGTGTCTGCCCGCGAACGCAACCGGGATCGCGGCATCAGCCTTTCGGGGCTGCGCTGGTATGAAGACCCCGTCGCTCTCGCCGCTGATCCGCAGGTGGATGTTGTGGTGGAATGTATCGGCGGGTCTGAAGGCCCGGCGCGCGGCTTGGTGGAAGCCGCGATTGCCGCTGGCAAGCATGTGGTCACCGCGAATAAGGCGCTGCTCGCCGTGCATGGCGCTGCCTTGGCGCAGGCATCCGAAGCGCGCGGTGTTGCTTTGGCGTTTGAAGCGGCGGTGGCCGGCGGCATTCCGGCGATCAAGGCGCTGCGCGAAGGCTTGGCGGCCAACCGCATCCAGCGCGTGGCCGGCATTCTGAACGGCACCTGCAATTACATCCTGACCGTGATGCGCGAACAAAAGCGCGAATTCGCGGAAGTGCTGGCTGAGGCTCAAAAGCTTGGCTATGCGGAAGCCGATCCATCCTTTGATATTGATGGCATTGATGCCGCGCATAAGCTGGCGATCCTGGCAGCCCTTGCCTTTGGCCGCCCGGTGGATTTCGGCGCGGTGCATGTGGAAGGCATTCGCGAGGTTTCGGCGCTTGATATCGCACTCGCCGAAGAACTTGGGTATCGCATCAAGCTGCTGGGCATTGCGCGGCGCGAAGAAGGCGGCATTGCAACCCGCGTGCATCCCTGCATGGTGCCGATCTCCGCCCCCATCGCGCGGGTGGATGGCGTGTTCAATGCCGTGGTGGCGGAAGGTGATTTCGTGGGCCGCGTGATGATGGAAGGCCGCGGCGCCGGCGAAGGCCCAACCGCTTCCGCCGTTGTCGCCGATGTGATTGACATTGCCCGCGGCCGCTTCACCCCGGTTTGGGGCGCGGAAGCCGCCGCGCTGAAGCCAGAGCCTTCCTTCCCAATGGATCGCCACACCGGCGCTTATTATCTCCGCCTGATGGTGGTGGACCGCCCTGGCGTGATTGCTGATGTCACGGGTGTGTTGCGCGACAATGCCATCAGCCTGGAATCCATGCTGCAACGTGGC
>JBIIIE010000377.1:0-3090 GCA_044235135.1 Roseomonas sp.
ACCGATGTGCCGGACCATTCGGCCAACGCCACGCGCGCCAGCCGGGCGGAAACCCCCACGCGCAACCCGCCCGTCAGCAGCTTGATCAGCGCCAAGCGCCCGCTGGCATCGAGTGTGTCGAGCCAACCTGCAATCAGCGCCGGGACTTCTGCCTTTGGTGTGGTTTCCAAGGCGGCGATAATGTCCGAAAGCGCGGGTGGCGGCGCATTCACCCCGGCGCGCTTTGGCCAGATCAGCGCAATGGTCTCAGCCAGATCGCCGACATAATCATAGGAAAGCCGGAACAATTCGGGGTCCACCCGCGCCATGGTGATTTCCCTGAGCATGGCGGGTTTGGCGGTGGCAAGCTTCAGGCTTTCCGTAATGGCAGCCAGGCCCAGGCCACGTTCGGGGTCTGGCTGCGCAGCGAACCATTGGCCAAGCAACGCAAGCTTGGCGTTCCGCCCCGGCGAAAACACCAGCCTTTCCAGTAATTCGGCGAAGGCTGGCAGGCTCATGCACCCTCCATATTGGGCGCCACTTCCTCATCTTCCTCACCACGCCCGATCAGGTTCAAGGCGCGCCCCCTGATGCCCTGCAAACCTAGCGCATGGATCAGCGCATCTTCGCGCCCATGCGTCACCCAAACCTCGCCTGCGCCGGTCTCAGCGCAGGTTGCCAGCAACTCATCCCAATCCGCGTGATCGGAAATCACCAGCGGCAATTCCACACCGCCCTGACGCGCGCGCTGCCGCACGCCCATCCAGCCCGAGGCATTGGCCACCACCGGTTCCGCCAGCCGCCGCGCCCAGCGATCGGCAATGGCGGAAGGTGGGGCCAGCACAATCGCGCCCTTCAGCGCATCCTTGCGCGCCACCGTGGCGCCCTGCAGCGGGCCGAGGGCAACCCCCAGCCCTCCATACACATCACACAGCTTCTGATGCGCGCCATGCAGATGAATGGGCTGATCATACCCAGCCGCGCGTAGCATTCGGATCAGGCGCTGGCATTTGCCGAGCGCATAGCAGCCAATGACATGGGTCCGTTCAGGAAACAACGCGACCGAACGCAATAGCCGCGCAATCTCCCCCATCGCATCCGGGTGGCGAAATACCGGCAGTGCAAAGGTTGCTTCCGTGATGAAGACATCGCAGCGTTCAACCTCAAAAGCCGCGCAGCTTGGATCAGCGCGGCGCTTGTAATCGCCGGAGACCACGACACGGCTGCCCTGCCATTCGAGTGCAATTTGCGCCGAGCCCAGCACATGCCCTGCCGGCCGCAGCCAGAGCTTAACGCCATTGATCGCCAGAACTTCTCCGTATCGCAGCGCCTGTTGCGTGGCGCCCGCGCGGCCTTCACCCAGGCGTGCGGTCATGATGGCCAGCGTCTCCGCCGTTGCCAGCACCGCCGCATGGCCGGGGCGCGCATGGTCCGAATGGCCATGGCTGATCACGGCGCGATCCACCGCGCGCAAGGGGTCAATAAAAAACCCACCCGGCTCACAAAACAGCCCGGCCGGGGTCACCTTCAGCCAGGTTTCGGGATGGGGGGCGGAGGTGAGAGCCATGCGGTTCCGGTCTTGCGTCGGCGGCGTGTCACGCCATAGATAGCGCTGAATGCGAACATTACCAGAACCTTTTGCCGGCTGGTTTGCGGCGCGTGGTTGGCAGCCGCGCGCGCATCAGCTTGCTGTTCTGGATGCCGTGGCGCGCGGTGATCACGCGCTGCTGGTGGCGCCCACCGGTGGCGGCAAGACGCTGGCGGGGTTTCTGCCGACGCTGCTGGATTTGGCGGCGGCGCCGCGCGAAGGGCTGCATACGCTCTATATCTCGCCGCTCAAGGCGCTGGCGGTGGATATCGCGCGCAATCTGATGGCGCCGATTGAAGACATGGCGCTCTCCATTCGCGTGGAAACCCGCACGGGCGACACACCCGCCAATCGCCGCGCGAGGCAACGCGCCGCGCCGCCGCATATCCTGCTGACCACGCCGGAAAGCCTGACGCTGTTGCTTTCGCAACCAGAGGCCGCCGAGTTCTTTGCCGGGCTTGGCGGCATCATCATTGATGAAATCCACGCGCTGGCCGGCACCAAGCGCGGCGATCAATTGGCGCTGTGCCTGTCTCGCCTTGCCGTGCTGGCGCCGGGCGCAAAGCGCATCGGGCTTTCGGCAACCGTCGCCGCGCCGGATGCCTTGCGCGCCTGGTTGGCGCCGGATGCGCGGGCGGAATCGGTCCGGCTGATCACGGCGGAAGCGGGCGCCGCGCCGGTTTTTGATCTGCAATTGCCCGAAGGCCATTTGCCCTGGGGGGGGCATATGGGCCTGGCTTCGATGCCCGAGGTCTATCAGCGCATTGAAGCCGCGCGCGTGACGATTGTTTTCGTCAATACGCGCGCCCAGGCGGAATTATGCTTCGCCGCGCTCTGGCGCCTGAATGAAGCCGCACTACCCATCGCGCTGCATCACGGCAGCCTGGAAATTGACCAGCGCCGCAAGGTGGAAGCGGCGATGGCGGCGGGCAAGCTGCGCGCGGTGGTGGCGACTGCCTCACTCGATCTCGGCATTGATTGGGGGGATGTGGATCAGGTGATCCAGATCGGCGCGCCCAAGGGCGTTGCGCGGCTGTTGCAGCGCGTGGGGCGTGCCAATCACCGCATGGATGAACCTTCCCATGCCGTGCTGGTGCCGGCCAATCGGTTTGAAGTGATCGAATGCGTGGCTGCCATGGAAGCCGCCGCCGCGGGCGAATTGGATGGCGATCCGCCGCGCCCGGGCGGGCTTGATGTGCTGGCGCAGCATGTGCTGGCCATGGCCTGCCATGCGCCGTTTCATCCGGATGAACTCTACGCCGAAGTGATTCGCGCTGCGCCCTATGCCGCCCTCACGCGGCGAGATTTTGATGATGTCGTGCGCTTTGTGGAAGATGGTGGCTATGCTTTGGCATCCTATGAACGGTTTCGTCGGCTGTTTCGCGATTCCGAAGGAAGGCTGCATATCCGTGATGCGCGTGTCGCGCGGCAATTTCGCCTGAACCTTGGCACCATTGTCGAAACGCCCATGATCAAGGTGCGGCTGCGCGGTGGCGGCACCTTGGGGGAGGTGGAGGAATGGT
>JBIIIE010000378.1:0-3086 GCA_044235135.1 Roseomonas sp.
TTCACCATTTCCAGCCTGGAAGCACTCGCACGCCATTACGAAGCACCGCGAGAGTTGGTGCTGAAAAAGGTTGCTCCCCGGCTGGATGACACGGCGCGCGCCTTCATCGCCGCCAGCCCCTTTTGCATCCTGTCCACCATCGGCGGCCATGGTCCGCATGCCACGCCACGCGGCGATGCGCCGGGTTTTGTCGCGTGCCTGGAGGATGGCAGCCTCGCCTTGCCTGATCGGCGCGGCAATAATCGCTTGGATGCGCTGCGCGACATTATTGAAGATCCGCGCGTCGCACTCTTGTTCCTGATCCCCGGCGTGGGTGAGGCGCTGCGCATCGGCGGCACGGCGCGTATCACGGCTGATCCTGCGCTATGCGCGCGTTTCGTGGAACGCGGCAAAACGCCCGCCAGCGTAATCCTGGTCACGCCACACGCGGTTTATATGCAATGCGCGAAATCCATTGTGCGGTCGCGCCTTTGGGGCGATACGCCGCGCCCTGCTGGGGTGCCGACTGCGGGGCAGATGATCGCCTCCCACAGCGGCGGCATGGTGGACCCTGCCGCGCATGATGCCGCCGCGCCGGCGCGGCTTGCCGAGACGCTTTACTGAAAGCGCCTCAGAGCGATGGCAGCACAGCTTCCAACCCACCACCGATGCGGAGCGGCGCGACACGGCGCGCCAGCCCCGTCGCATCATCGGTTTCAACGAAAAGGCCGCTGATGGTGGCTTCATTCTCGGCAGGGGCCAGGCGTTCCGCCGGCACCTTGCGCCAGAAGCGGATGGAAGCGCCGGCTTTTTGCATGCCGATGACGCTATCATAATCGCCGCACATGCCGGCATCGGTCTGAAACGCCGTGCCGCCTGGCAGGATGCGATGATCCGCAGTGGGCACATGGGTATGGGTGCCGATCACCAGGCTCACGCGGCCATCGAAACTATGGCCCATGGCCTGTTTTTCAGATGATGCCTCGGCATGGAAATCAATGATGATGGCCTGCACGCTGCCCTGCGGGCCAAGGCTATGCTGCGCCAATTCCGCTTGAATGGCGCGGAAGGGATCATCCAGCGGTTCCATGAACAGCCGCCCCATGGCCTGCAACACCAAGGCGCGCCTGCCATCGGCCAATACCGCCACCACGGCGCCCTTCCCCGGTGTGCCGGGCGGGTAATTCAGCGGGCGAATCAGGCGTGGTTCACCTTCGATATAGGGGATGATTTCCTTGCGATCCCAGGCGTGATTGCCAAGCGTCAGCACATCGGCGCCAGCGATAAACAGCGCCCGCGCCATCTCCGGCGCCAGGCCAAACCCGTGCGAGGCGTTTTCCGCATTCACCACCACAAGATCGAGCTTGAACTTTTCACGCAGCCCCGGCAGCGCCGCCGTTACCGCATCACGCCCGGCGCGGCCCACAATATCGCCAAGGAAAAGCAGCCTCACACGGGGTCTCCACAGAAAATGACACCGGCTTCGGTGGCAATCAGGGGCAGGCGGAAATCCTGCGGCCCCGCCGGCACTTCGGCCATTTCCTGCCCGGCATAGGCGATACCGATGGCTTTTGCACCCGGCAGGGCGGCCAGGGTGCGGTCATAATAGCCGCCGCCATAGCCCAGCCGCCGCCCGACGCGGTCAAAGGCCAAAAGCGGCACCAGCAGGATATCGGGGCGCAATTCATCGCCTGCAAAGGGTTCCGAGGTGCCCATGGGGCCAGCACGCAGCGCCGCGCCGGGCGCCCAGGCGCGAAACGTCAGTGGCTGGCCGCGCGGCGGCGTCACAGGCAGGGCAAGGGCATGCCCGCGTGACGCCAAGGCGAGCATCAGGGGGCGCGGGTCCATCTCCTCGCCCATCGGCCAATAGCCGGCGATGATGGCGCCCGTGGGCGGGGGGCATTTGGCGAGCAAGGCATCCGCCAAAAGCTGCGGCGCAGCGGCGCTGACCAGCCCGGCACGCTGCAGGCGCGCGGATTTGCGCGCGGCGGCCTTGGCCTCGCTCAGCGCTTCATCCGATGCGGCGGCTTCAGCCTCGGTCACGCAGACATCCTGATGGCAATAGGGGTGCGGAGCCACCATGGCCGCTGGCGTCTCATCCTCCCAAGGCCTGCGTCAGCAGGTGGGCGCCAGATACCCGAACCACGGCCCGGACAGAGCCAGCTCCCGGAGGATGTGCATTGGCCCCGGGGATGAATTGCCTGGCGCACCTGGCAGCCCCGCAGGACTTAGTTAGGCTTCCTCAAGCCGCGCGGCAATGGCTTCCAGCTTTTCAGCCAACCGCACCAAGCCATCCGCCAAGGCGGGGTCAGGCGCCGGCGCTTCAGAAGCCACGGCACCACCGGCTTTCAGCGCCTCATTTTCTGCCCTCAGATCCATTGCCTCATCGGCCAATTGCAAGGCGGCCAGCAGCAGCATGCGGGTTTCGCCAAACTGGATGCCCATGGCCTTGAGCGCGGAAATGCGCTGATCCACTTCCGCGGCCATATTGGTCAGGTGCTTTTCCTGACCATCCTGGCAGGCCACCGGATGGGCATAGCCGCCGACACGCACCGTGACCTGCGCCATCAGCCCTCATCCCCCAGATTGGCGCGCAACTTGGCGATGGTGGCATCAAGCCGGGTAGCGAGGGCAGCAACAGCGGCCTTCGGCACCATATCGCCTTCAATGACTGGGCCGGCAGCACGGCGGGCTTCCACAGCGCGATCAAGGCGTTCCAGGGCCGCTTCCAGCCGGGTCATCGCCGCACCCATTGTGTCAGCTTGCTGCTCGCTCATGCTTTTCCAAATGCCTTGGCGCCAAAGGTTCTAGCGGCTAGAGAATGGCTGAAATGCTTGGCATGCAAAGGCCTCTGGGTCAATGGTAAAGGCGTTTCTGAAGCTGCCGGCGGTGGTGGTGCATGGGCGTGGGCAGGCCGAATGGGTGCTGCGGGTTGCGGCGGGGCGGCCCGTGCTGCTGGTGTCCGCCCCCGGTGCGGCGCTGAATGCCGGGTCTGGTTGGTTCAAGGCGGTGCTGGACCAGGCGGCGGCGAAGCATCCCGGCGCGCCTTTCCAGGCGGCGCTTGATTGCGCTGCCGCCCCAGGGGCCGCGCTGGCCGCCTTGCGCGC
>JBIIIE010000379.1:0-3083 GCA_044235135.1 Roseomonas sp.
AATACCACAACGGTTGCCGGCTATAAGACCCGGCCTTTTGACGCCATTATTGCCGAGGTGCGCGGCTTTTTTGATGTGCATGAAGCGGAAGGCAGCTTCGCCGGCGGCGTGCATGTGGAAATGACCGGCAGCAATGTGACCGAATGCCTGGGCGGCGCCCATAAGCTTTCGGAAGCCGATCTTGCTGCGAATTACGCCACTTCCTGCGACCCGCGGCTCAATGCGGAACAATCGCTGGAACTCGCCTTCCTGATCGCCGAGGAATTGAAGGCGCGGCGCGTGGCCGGCCTCACGGCACCGGCTCAGGCAGCGCAGTGAGCGCACCCAGCAGCCGGGAGGGGACAACCCTTCCGGCAGCATCCGATGTGACGGATGCGGTGATCACCGCCCGTGCCGATAGCTATTTCAACCGCACCAAGGCGGTGGTCAGCCGCTTTGGCGATACGCAAGTGACCTATGCGGTGTTTCTGCGTCGCCCGGTGATTGCCGCGCCCAGGTTGATGCTGGATTGGTTGCGCGCTGTGGCGGCGTCTCGCGGCACTGAATTTCACATTGAAGTGATGCATGAAGAAGGCCAATGGGTCGGCGCCGGCGATCCTTTGCTTTATATCACTGGGTCTTTTGTGCAGTTGGTGGATTTGGAAACCATGCTGCTCCAGAAACTTGGGGCGGCTTGTGTCGCGGCGCATAACGCCTATCAGATGTGTGTCGAATTGCCGCAAACCGCCTTCCTGGCGATGGAAGCGCGCCACTGCGCGGGCGCTGAAATGCAGGATATGATGGCTTATGCCGCTTCCGTCGGCAGCAAGGCAGCGCAGGCAGAAGGCGCCAAGGGGTTCATTGGCAATGCCAATGACGCCACCGCCCATTGGTTCGGCGCCCCCAAGGGCTATGGCACCATGCCCCATGCGCTGATCGGCTATGCCGGCAGTACGGTGCGCGCCGCCGAGATGTTCCACGAAACCTTTCCGGATGAAAACCTGACCGTGTTGGTGGATTACTTTGGCCGGGAAGTATCCGATGGCCTGGCTGTCGCGCGGCGCTTCCCGGCATTGGCCGCGGCTGGGCGGCTTGCCATGCGGCTCGACACCCATGGCGGGCGCTTTCTGGAAGGCCTCGACCCCGCGGAAAGCTACGCCGTTTTGGAACGCCACGCCCCCCAGGCAACGCGGCGCTACCGGAGCGAGACGGAGCTCCGCCACCTGACCGGCACCGGGGTTTCCGCCGCCGCCGTTTGGCGGATGCGCGAAGCGCTGGATGAGGCCGGCTTCCCCAAGGTGAGGATTGTCGCTTCCTCGGGCTTTGGGGTCACCAAATGCCGGGTCATGGCGGAAGCCAAGGCGCCGATTGATGTGGTGGGCACGGGCAGCTTCATCCCCAATACCTGGTCCGAAACCTATGCCACGGCGGATATCGTTGCCTATGATGGCGTGCCGCGCGTGAAGCTTGGCCGCGAATTCCTGCTGAAACGCGGTGAGGGGCGCCGGCGCAATGGCGGGCAGGGCTAAGGCTGCTTGAAACGGGTGATTTCACCCGGGGGCTTTCTGCTCTAGAAGGCGCGCATGGCTGAAACCCTGAAAATCGCGCTTGCGCAACTCAACCCCCATGAGGGCGCGCTGACCGCCAATGCCGCGCTGATCCGCAAGGCCCGCGCAGAGGCAGCGACGCTTGGCGCCGATCTTGTCGTGACGCCGGAATTTTCCATCGCCGGCTATCCGCCGGAAGATTTGGTGCGCAAACCCGCCTTCATCGCCGCCTGCGAAGCCGAAATCGCTGCGCTCGCCGCCGAGACCGCCGATGGCGGCCCTGGCCTGGTGGTGGGTGGCCCCTGGCGGGATGGGGAGAAGGTCTTCAATGCGCTTTTCCTGCTGGAAGCCGGGCAGATCGCCGCGCGGCGCGCCAAGCATGAATTGCCGAATTACGGCGTGTTTGACGATAAGCGCGTATTTGATGCCGGCCCCGCGCCCGGACCCATTCCCTTTCGCGGCTTCCGCCTGGGGCTGATGATTTGCGAAGATTGGTGGTTCCCCACGGTTTCCGAAACGCTGAGCGAAACCGGCGCGGAAATCCTGGTCGCCATCAATGGGTCGCCTTTCGAGGCGGAAAAGCATCAGGCGCGGCTTGATCTGGCGGTGGCGCGTTGCGTCGAAACCGGGCTTGGCTTTGTGTTTGTAAACCAAGTCGGCGGCCAGGATGAGCTGGTGTTCGAAGGCGCATCCTTTGTGATGAATGCGGATCGGTCACTCGCGCATGTGCTGCCCATGTTCACCGAAGGGCTTCGCATCACCGAATGGCGCCGCGATGGCGGCGTGCTGGTTTGCGCGGCGGGAGACATCGCGCCCGCGCTGCCAAGGCTGGAACAAATCTACGGCGCCATGGTGCTGGGCTTGCGCGATTACGTGAACAAGAACCGCTTTCCGGGCGTGGTGCTTGGCCTTTCCGGTGGCATTGATTCCGCGATTTCCGCAGCCGTCGCCGTGGATGCGCTCGGCGCGGATCGCGTGCGCGCGGTGATGATGCCATCGCCCTATACCAGCATCGAAAGCCTGGAAGATGCCGCCGAATGCGCGCAGCTTTTGGGTATTCGCTATGAGAATATCGGCATCGGCCCGGCGATGGAGGCCTTCCACGCTATGCTCGCCCCTGCCTTCGGCAATCGCCCGCCCGATATCACGGAAGAAAACCTCCAATCGCGCATCCGTGGCGTGACGCTTATGGCGCTGTCGAACAAGTTCGGCGACATGCTGCTGACCACCGGCAATAAGAGTGAGATGAGCACGGGCTATGCCACCATCTATGGTGATATGTGCGGTGGTTATTCCGTGTTGAAGGATGTCTATAAAACCACGGTTTTCGCGCTTTCTCGTTGGCGCAATGAACACCGCCCCGAAGGCGGCCTGGGGCCGCGCGGCATGGTGATGCCGGAACGCGTGATCACCAAACCACCCAGCGCCGAATTGAAGCCAGATCAGAAGGATCAGGACAGCCTGCCGCCTTATGAGGTGCTGGACGCCATTCTGGAAGGGCTGGTGGAAGGCGAAAAATCCGTGGATGCGCTGGTGGCCGATGGGTTTGATCGTGCC
>JBIIIE010000380.1:0-3077 GCA_044235135.1 Roseomonas sp.
CCGCCGCCGGGCGGATGAACATATTGCGCGCAAACAGCGCATGCCAGGCATTGGTGGTGACCAGGCGTACCCGCACCCGATGCGCCGGATCGGCCCCGGCATAAAGGTCCTGCGTGAAGACTTCCGGGCGGGCGCCGAGCCAGCCGCGCACGCGGGCAGAAAGGCCCTGGAAGCGTTCCGGCGCCATGGGCTGATTGACCTTGCCCCACCAGATATCGGCGCGCACTTCCGGGTCTTCCACCACGAATTTGTCCTGCACCGAACGGCCCGTATGGGCGCCGGTTTCGGCAATGAAGGCGCCATCGGCGGAAAGCCGGCCCTCAGTGCGGCGCAGCGCATGGGCAATGAGCGCAGGCGGCAGCAGATTGGCATGAATGATTTCAGCCCCGGTCACACCGGTGCCGGCCAAGGCTTTTTCAGCATGAGACATTTATATGGACACCCCTCCAACCAACCATCAATCGTATCGCGGACGACGCGATCTGGCGCCGTATCGGTGCTGGTCGCGGCAGAATTACGGCAGGCTCAGGGGGTAGGTGGGGCCTGCCCGCCTTGGGCCGCCCGCCCCTCCCGCGCTGCGCTTATCAGCGCCGAACGCACCGCATCCGCATCGCCCACCGACGCCGGGAAGGCAAGGCGGCGCGATGCCTCCCCATTAGAAATATCGCAGCCATCGGGGTCCACCGTCACCAGCCGCCAGGGGCCGGGGGCGCCGCCCAAAAGCCCGGTCGCTATCGCCGCCACGGCATCCGGGTGGTCCTGGTTCACATGGCCAATGATCTCGGCCTCCGCCGCCGCCACGGCGGCCACCGCAGCTGGGTCAGGGGCCAGCGCGCTGGCCTTGAGCCGTACCGCCCGGGCAAAGCCCCCCACCAGCAAGGCACCGCCAATCCGCACACGCCACAGCGCGAAATCCCCGAAATCCGCGTAAAGCGCGGCATAGGGATGCACCGCGAGCCACCGCGCCTTCAGCGCCCCCACCTCCTCCGTTGGCACTTGTTCCGCCATCCCGGTCACCGTCACGCGCGGGGCGGTTTGCGGGTTGAGGCCGGTCGGCGCGCCCGCCACCATCAGCGCGCAGCGCGGATCGGCCTGCAAATGCCGCGTATGTTCCGAAAGCGCTGACAGCAACATGAGCAGCGAAAGATCAGGCGCGGTTGCCGGCGTCACCAGGCTGGCGAAGGGCTGCCCGGCCTGGGCGGTGGCGAGCGTCGCCGCCCGCCCCGCGCGGATCAGCCGCCTGGCTTCCAATATGGCATCGTAATGTTCCATCGCCCTTCTCCGGCCTGCCTCCTGCCACAATTGTCTCGCATTAAGATCACCGTCGCGGCAAAAGAATGTCTCTGCCGCGTCGGAGTATCACAGCAATGCCGCAAACCATCGCCCTTGTGGATGATGACCGCAATATCCTCACTTCCGTTTCCATGACGCTGGAACAGGAAGGCTATCAGGTGCGCACCTATACGGATGGGGAAAGCGCGCTGCAGGGTCTGCTCGCCAAGCCCGCCGATCTTGCCGTGCTGGATATCAAGATGCCGCGCATGGATGGCATGGAATTGCTTCAGCGGCTTCGCCAGCGCAGCAATATGCCGGTGGTCTTCCTTACCTCTAAGGATGAGGAAGTGGATGAGCTGATGGGGCTTCGCCTTGGCGCCGATGACTATATCACCAAGCCCTTTTCCCAGCGGCTATTATTGGAACGCATCCGCGCCCTGCTGCGGCGGAATGAGGGTGCGCGGGCGGAAGGTTCCGGCGCGCCCCCCGGCGGCGTGCTGGCGCGCGGTGATTTGATGTTGGATGAGACGAAGCACACCTGCCTTTGGAAGGGCAAACAGGTGCAATTGACCGTCACGGAATTTTTGCTGGTGAAGGCGCTCGCGCTACGCCCCGGCATGGTGAAGAACCGCGACCAGCTGATTGATGCCGCCTATGGCGAAAACATCTATGTGGATGACCGCACGATTGACAGCCACGTGAAGCGCATCCGCCGGAAGTTCCGCCAAACGGACGGGGATTTCGACCAGATCGAAACCCTTTACGGCATCGGCTATCGCTACAAGGAGAATTGAGGGGTTCCCCCCTCAAAAAACGCCCTCAATGCAACCGCGCTGAAGGCAGATGCGGGCTGTCCAGGCTGAAATCCGGGATGGCCACATCAAACGCCTCACCGGTGTCGCGCACCACCATGTGATAGGCGCCGCGCATGAAGCCTGATGGCGTGCCGAGTGGCGTGCCAGAGGTATATTCGAACCGCCCCCCCGGTTCCAGGATGGGCTGTTCACCCACCACGCCGGCACCCTGCACCTGTTGGGTGCGGCCAGTGCCATCGGTAATCTGCCAGGTGCGGCGGATCAGCTGCACTGTCTCCCGCCCCAGATTGGCGATTTCCACCTGATAGGCCCAAACGAATTGGGCGCTTTCAGGCATGGATTGGTCAGCCAGATAAAAGGCGCGCACGGCCACCCTTATCCCCCGCGTCGTCGCGATGAATGAATCCTCTTTGGTCATTACAACCTTCCTCGGCGACAATTCAGCACCGCAACCGGGTGGTTTGTAAAGGTTTTTTTACGCCCAAGCTTTCATGAGGCGGCGGCATCCAGCGCCTCGGCCAGGTCATCAATCAGGTCGGCCACATCCTCAAGCCCCACGGAAAGCCGCACCGTGCCATCGGTAATGCCAAGCCGGGCGCGTTCTTCCGCGCCCACGCGCATATGGGTGGTGGTGGCGGGGTGGGTCGCCATGGTTTTGGCATCGCCCAAATTATTGGCGATATCAATCAGCTTCAGCGCATCCATGAAGCGGAAACAGGCTTCCTTGCCGCCCTTGATGTCAAAGCTCACCAGCGTACCACCCGCCGACATTTGCGCCATGGCAAGCTTCTGCTGCGGATGATCGGCGCGGAAGGGATACAGCACGCGCGCAACCTCGGCCCGTTCCGCCAGCATATCGGCAATGGCGGAAGCGCTGCGGCACATGGCCGGCACGCGCAGATGCAGGGTTTCCAAGCCCTTCAGAATCACCCAGGCATTGAAGGCGCTGATCGAAGGGCCGGTATTGCGGATGAAGGGTTGCAGCAC
>JBIIIE010000292.1:0-4005 GCA_044235135.1 Roseomonas sp.
TCCTCGGCGACGAAATCCAGAATATCGGGCGGCGTATTGGCAGTGACGGAAAGCCGGATGGCGCGCCCGCGCCGGCGCCGCTTGAGCGCGCTTTCATAGGAACGGACCAGATCTTCCGCTTCTTCTTCGAATTCCACATCCGTATCGCGGATCAGGCGAAACAATCCGCTTTCGGCCATGATGAAGCCGGGAAACAGCCGATCCAGGAAGAGCAGGATCACATCTTCCAGCAGCACGAAGCGCATGGCGCCCGCACCGCGGCGCGATGGCAGGCGGATGAAGCGCTCCACCTGCGGTGGCAGAGGCAGCAGCGCGCGCATGGTGCCGCCATCTTCCTCACGCACCAGCTTGAACACCAGGCAAAGCGCCAGATTGGCAATGAAGGGAAAGGGATGCGCGGGGTCCACGGCAAGCGGCGTCAGCACCGGGAAGACACGGTCCATGAACCATTCTTCCAACCATTGCTTGTCGACATCGGTCAAATCGGGCCGATCCACCACCATCAGATGCGCTTCACGCAACTTGGCGCGCAAATCCTGCCAGGCGTGCTGCTGGCCATCAATCAGCGCGCGCGCGCGTTCATGAATGGCGGCAAGCTGCTGCGATGGTGTCAGCCCATCGGGTGAAGGCGTGACCACGCCGGCGCGATCCTGCCCGACCAGGCCCGCCACACGCACGGAATAGAATTCATCTAGGTTGTTTGCCGAAATCGCCACAAAGCGCAGCCGTTCCAAAAGCGGATGGCGCGCATTGCCCGCTTCTTCCAACACACGCTGATTGAAGGCAAGCCAGGAAAGCTCCCGATTGCTGAAGCGGGCTGGGCTTTCCGCCAAGGGGAAGGCTTCGATATCGGGCATGATGTCGCTCATGCGGCAAGGCTATAACAGAGCGGTGAAGGAAGGCGAGGGGAGGCACTGTTCAGTCTCAGAATCTTCACAAATCCCGCGACTTTCAAGCCATTCGGCCAGGGCCAATCGCGCCAATGGGCGAGTGATCCGCCCACCCAAGCCAAGGGCAGCGCGATCCAAACGTGCCACGGCTTCCGCCAGGCTTGCCGCATCGCGCGGCAGGCGCGTCAGCAGCCAAGTCTGCACATCGGGCTCCACGCGTAATTGCCGATCGGCGAATAATTTGCTGAGCAAGGCGCGCAGCATCGCATCCGATGGGGCGCCGATGCCAATCGCTTGGGTGGCGCGCAGTCGGCTGACAAGGTCCGGCAGGCGCACCGGCCAACGTGCCGGGGCTTCACGGCCAATCAGCAAAAGCGTTTCGCCCCGTTCGGCGCAAAGATTGATCACATGCAAAAGCGCGGCCTCATCCGCCACGCAATCCGCATCATCTATCACGCTGCCCTGTGGCGCGGGGGCGGGCAGGCCGCGCAAGCCCATGCCATCCAGCCAGCGCCAGCCAAACCGCGCCGCTGCCGCGCGCGCCAGATGCGTCTTGCCATGCCCCGCCGCACCAAAAAGCGCCAACCGCCCAAGGGGCCAGGCCTCCGGCTTCGCCAGCCAGCTTCGCGCCGCTTCATTGCTGGCATCCGCAATCACATCACGCGCGTCGGATGAAGCCGCAACGGGCAGTGGCAGGGCCAATTGGCGCATCATTGCCCGGTCCGTGGCGGATCAAGATAAAGCGGGCTTTCCAGATAGCGCCTCAGCCAATAGCGCGTAACCACGCCAATCGCCGCCGCCATGGGCACAGCCAGCAGCACGCCCAGAAAACCAAAGGCAACGCCGCCCGCGAATAGCGCGAAGATGACCCAAACCGCATGCAATTCCACCCGATTGCCGAGCAGATAGGGGTAGATGACATAGCCTTCGATCCCCTGGCCGATGACGAAAATCGCGACAATCACCAGCACTTCCTGCCAGGATCCGAATTGCCCGATGGCGAGCAAAACGGCGGTCGCAAAGCCGGTCAATGAACCGACATAGGGAATGAAGGTCAGGAAGCCAGACATGATGCCAATGGTGATGCCAAGCTCCAGCCCCGCGAAATGCAGCGCGAAGGCATAGAAGATTCCAAGCCCCAGACAGCACAGCAATTGCCCGCGCAGCCAGGCAGACAGCACGCGGTCCGTATCGCGCGCGATTTGGCGGATCACATTCGCACTGCGCCGCGGCAGCCAGCTTTCAATGCGCGTCAGCATATCGGGCCAATCGCGCAGCAGGTAAAAGGCAACAACCGGCGTCACGACAACGAAGGTGAATACGCTGAACAGCGCAAAGCCGCCGCCGATCAGCCGCGTGGTGGCGCTGCCAAGCCAGGAAAGCATGGAGCCCACCTGGCTGATCGCCAATTCGCGCAGGCGCTGATCAATCATTTCGGGGCCGAGCGTTTCCTCAAGCGCCGTCAGCAATTCGCGCAAGGCCTGCCCGACACCGGCGATATAGGTCGGCAGGCGCTGCACCAGCACGCCAAGCTGCGCAAGGATAAGGGGGTAGAGCAGCAGCAGCGCCATCAGCGTAATGGCGGCGAGCAGCGTCACCAACAGAAAGGCGCCAAGGCCGCGCGGCAGCCCAAGCCTTGCCAGCCGG
This sequence comes from Roseomonas sp., assembly GCA_044235135.1. GTDB lineage: Bacteria > Pseudomonadota > Alphaproteobacteria > Acetobacterales > Acetobacteraceae > Neoroseomonas. Next base: position 2,538 of record JBIIIE010000292.1, read on the forward strand.
GTCGCGAGCGGATCGAGAAAATACGCAATAGTCGCTGCCAATACGAAGGGTGTCAGGATGCCCTGGAACAGCCAAAGCGCGAAGATCAGCGCAATGCCAAACCCCAGAAACAGCGCCCAGCGCTGCCCGCGTGTTGCCGTGCGCGGCCCGGTTGGCGGCGCGATCACCGCTCGCGCGGCGATGGGCGGGCGCTGATCGCTCATGGTGTTCCGCCGGCGGTGCGCCGCGCCGCCTGCGCCACATAAGCCGCGCCGGACGCAAAAGTGGTGGCTGCGACAAGCCAGATCATGAACTCAAGCAGAACAGGTGCGCTGAAACCGAAACCCGCCAGAAACAGCACCAAGGCGGCAAGGACGATCTGCGCCGCCGTATTCGCCTTGGAAATGAAAATCGGCTTGATGCGCGGCGGCAGCCCAACCGCCCATAGCACAAGCACGCCACCCACAATCAGCAAATCACGAAACACCACCAGAATCGCAAGCCAATCCGGCAAAACGCCAATCGCCGCCAGCGTTACATACACCGAAACCAGCAAAGCCTTATCCGCGATGGGATCAAGCACGGCGCCAAGCTGGGACCGCGCATTCCAGGCGCGCGCAATCCAACCATCAAGCGCGTCCGAAATCCCCGCGCCGATGAAGACCAGAAAGGCCAGATCAAGCCGGTGCTGCAACATCAACCAGATCGCCGCCGGCACGGCGCAAAGCCGCCCAAGCGTGATCAGATTGGGCAGGGTAAAAAGCCCTGCCCCCGCCAGCGCCGGCGGCGTATGCGAAACCCCGCGAAGATCAGGACCGTCCGGCAAGGCCAAGCCGCCATTGATCATTCTGCGCGCCAGACCCGCGCGTCAGCTGCAAGCCATGCTGACCGAAGGTTTCTGGCGCAATGCCAATCGGCACACGCAGCCCAATATTCAGATGCGCGCGGTCTATGGTGATCGCCATGACATCAAGCCTGGCGCCAGCCGCCACCACGCGGCGGCGAATTTCCAGCCATTCATTGAGCGAGGCATAACGCGCCGTTGCTTCCAAAGACGCCAGGACTGGTGTGGCGGGCGTCATGCTGATGGGTGATTCGCTGGCGGTGCCGGAAGGCAGGGTCGCGGCGCGCACCTCTGCACCCTCGGCGAAGCTTTGCACGGCATTAGCATCGAATTGGATGGTAAGCCGCCCGCTATAGCGCTGCGGGCCGGTGTTTTCCTGTTCGATCACGATGGACCGCACCATGCGATCAAGCTCGGCATCGGTCGGACGGCGTGGTGCATTCACCATGCCCTGAATGCGATCCCAAGCGCTTCGGCGCCCGGCAGCGAAGGCACGTTCCTGCGCCACCACGCCATTTTCCGCAGTCGCTTCCGCCACCACGCCGCGCTGCGTCAGCGCACCCATATCGCTGAATTGCGCCAGGGCCGGCAGGGCAAGCAGGCTCAGCCAGAAGCTTGCACAAGCCGCCGCCACATGTTTCCCTC
>JBIIIE010000146.1:0-6899 GCA_044235135.1 Roseomonas sp.
CCAGACGTGGCGTTTTGTCATCAAAGCCTTCCCTTCGCGCTTTCCGGCGCTATAGCAACGCATCATTGTATCAAATCGGAGGTCGCCCTGACCAGTTCCAATCCTCAAAGCCTCACCTACCGCGATGCGGGCGTGGATATTGAGGCCGGCGACGCCCTGGTTGAAGCCATCAAGCCGCTCGCGCGCGCCACGAACCGGTCCGGCGTTATGGGCGGGCTTGGCGGTTTTGGCGCCCTGTTTGACCCGAAGGCGGCGGGCTTCGCTGATCCCGTGCTGGTGTCTTCCACCGATGGCGTGGGCACCAAGCTGCGGGTTGCGATTGAAGCGGGCATTCACGATACGGTCGGCATTGATCTGGTGGCGATGTGTGTCAATGACCTGGTGGTGCAGGGCGCTGAGCCGCTGTTCTTCCTGGATTATTTCGCCACCGGAAAGCTGCAATTGGCCCAGGCGCGCGCCGTGATCGCCGGCATCGCGGAAGGCTGCCGGCAAGCGGGCTGTGCCCTGGTGGGGGGCGAAACCGCCGAAATGCCGGGGATGTATGCCGCCGATGATTACGATCTGGCCGGGTTTTCCGTGGGGGCCGCCGAACGCGGGCGGCTTTTGCCGGCGGGTATTACGGCGGGTGATGTGCTGATCGGGCTCGGGTCTTCCGGGGTGCATTCCAACGGGTTTTCCCTGGTGCGGCGCATCCTGGCAGCGCGCGGCCTGACGCTGGCCAATGCCGCGCCCTTCGCGCCTGGGCAGAAGCTAGGCGAGGCCCTGCTGGCGCCGACACGCATTTATGTGAAGCCCTTGCTGGCCCTGCATCGCGCGGGGTTGCTGCATGCGGCGGCGCATATCACCGGCGGCGGCCTGCCCGGCAATCTGCCGCGCGTGCTGCCGGCGGGGGTGACCGCGGTGCTGCAAGCGGGAAGCTGGCCCGTGCCGCCGGTCTTTGCTTTCCTCGCCGAGGCCGGGAATGTCAGCGCTGACGAGATGCTGCGCGTTTTCAATTGCGGGCTTGGCATGGTGCTGGCGGTGCCGGCCGAAGGGGCTGAGGCCGCGACACGGATTCTGACCGAAGCCGGGGAAGCCCCCTTCCGCATCGGCCATTTGGAGGCCTCCAGCGGGCCGGCGGGCATCCGGATTGAAAACCTACCCGCTTCCTGGCCGCGCGCATGAAGCGGAAAAGGCTCGCCCTGCTGATATCCGGGCGCGGGTCCAATATGGCGGCGATTCTGGCGGCTGCCGGGCCGGATTACCCGGCAGAGCCCGTGCTTGTGCTGTCCAACCGCGCCGATGCGGCGGGGCTTGAGGTTGCCGCAGCGCGCGGTGTGCCCACCGCTATCGTGGAAAGCCGGGCCTTCAAAGGCGACCGCACTGGGTTTGAAGCGGCGATGGAAGCCGAGTTCGCCCGGCATGGCGTTGAAATCATTGCGCTGGCCGGCTTCATGCGGGTGCTGACACCTGATTTCGTCCGGCGCTGGGAGGGCAGGCTCATCAATATCCACCCATCCCTGCTGCCGGCTTTTCCGGGGCTTGATACCCATGCGCGTGCCTTGGCTGCGGGGGTCAGGCTGCATGGCTGCACCGTGCATCTGGTGACGGCTGGCGTGGATGAGGGGCCAATCCTCGCCCAGGCCGCCGTGCCGGTATTGCCCGAGGACACGGAAGCAAGCTTAGCCGCGCGGGTGCTGGCAGAAGAACATAAGCTCTACCCAGCCGCCCTTTCCTGGCTGGCGGCAGGACGGGTGCGGGTGGCAGCTGGCCGCGCCATCATCTCCAATGCGGAATCTGCGCGGGATTCGCTGCTGAACCCCTTGCCCAGCGCGGCGTTGCTTTCTACACAGTGATTCAGGGACTATGCGTTGGGGAAAGCCATGGCTGAAAAAGAGCATTTTGATTTTGTCGAAGTGAAATCCGCCGATATCCTTGCGGATCGCCGCGGCGGCTGGGAAGATTTCACGCGGTTCGTCACCTGGTCCACCGGCGCGATTATTGTGGTGCTGGTGCTGATGGCGATTTTCCTGGTCTGATGCCGGGCAGGTAGCGGCAATGAAAAAGGGGCGGTTCAGACCGCCCCTTTTCGTTTCCACGCTGCGCCGAAAATAGGCTTATTCGGTCAGGTTAGGCACCTTGCCGGGGCGGCCCAGCAGCCAGCCCTGCATCGCATCGCAGCCGGTCTTCTCCAGGGCGCGCAGCTGCGCCAGAGTCTCCACGCTTTTTGCCACCACAATGGTCCCCAAGGCATGGGCGGTTTCCACCTGCCCTGTCGTCAGCGCCAAGGCGCGCCGCGCGGAAAGGCCTTCCCCATCCAGCCCAGCGCAAAGGCTTGGGTGCAGCTTCACCATCCCGAAGGGAATCGCGCGCAGCGCCAATATGGCACCGCGCGCCACGCCGTAATCATCAAGGGCCGCAACAACGCCAAGGCCGCGCAGCCCCGCCGCCAGATTGGCCGCCGCATCATGCCAAAGGGATACCGCATTGGCCGGCAATTCCACTGCCAAGCCGCGCGGGTCCGTATCAGCGTCATAAAGCGCGCGGCGCATCAAAGCGGTGCCATCGCCGCGCAGAAACGCCTCGGCAGTGATATTGACCGAGATATAGGGCGCAGAACGCGGCCAACGCGCCCTTATGCGGCAGGCTTCCGTGAAGACCCAGGCATCAAGTGCTGCCGCCAGCCCCGCCTGGGTCGCGGCATTGACCGTTTCCATGGCGAGGATCGGGCCAAGATCAGGGTGAACCCAGCGCAACAGCGCCTCATACCCCACGGTTTCCAGGCCATTGGCGCTGCACACAGGTTGCAGGTCCAGCCGAAGGCCCGCGCCATCATTGGCGAGCGCTTCAGCAATGCCATGGCGAAGTTCAGCCGGCGAATGGGCAATATCTAGCCCCGCCGCCGCCCGATCCCCTTCGAAGCCGAAACCCTCGCCCATGCCCGCGCCCTCAATGTCTTGAGGACGCAGTAAACACCAGAACTGCTTACGGTCTGGTTACCGCCGGGGCGGGAAGCGCCGCTGGATCAGCCGACGATTTCGCTGCCGGCGAAGAAATAGGCAATCTCGATGGCGGCGTTTTCCGGGCTGTCCGAACCATGCACCGAATTGGCTTCAATGCTTTCGGCAAAAAGCTTGCGGATGGTGCCGGGCGCGGCATTGGCCGGGTTGGTCGCACCCATCAATTCGCGGTTGCGGGCGACGGCGTTTTCACCTTCCAGCACCTGCACCACCACGGGGCCGGAGATCATGAAGGACACCAGATCCTTGAAGAAGGGGCGTTCACGATGCACGCCATAGAAGCTTTCGGCCTGTGCCTGGGACATATGGATGCGCTTTTGCGCGACAATGCGAAGGCCCGCATCTTCGAACACCGCATTGATCTTGCCGGTCAGATTCCGGCGCGTGGCGTCCGGCTTGATGATGCTGAAGGTGCGTTCGATGGCCATGGTGGCAAACCCCTGAATGTCTGGAAAAGATGGGGGGCGGATAGGCGGGATATGCCGCTTGCGCAAGCCCTGGCTAGTGGTCCGATCGCCGCTGTCGGTTCCCGACAGCGGCGTGAATCGGCCCACCAAGTATACGGCTAGTGGTGCGCGGGGGCTTTTCGGGCAGGGGATAGGTCAGCATGAATCGCACCGCTAGCCTTCCCGGCGCGCAGCGATGAGGAATTCCTTATTGCCCTCGGGCCCCGTAATCGGGCTTTCGGTGATGCCAAGCACCTGCCAGCCAGGCAGCGCGGCCCACCAATCAGCGATCATTGTGCAAAGGGCGCGATGCAAAGCGGGGTCGCGCACCACACCGCCCTTGCCCACCTGGCCTGGCCCGGCTTCGAATTGCGGCTTTATCAATGCCACCGCAAAGGCACCCGGCGCGCAGAGCGCCAAGGGGGCCGGCAGGATGGTGCGAAGCCCAATGAAGGAAGCATCGCAGACCAGCGCGCCGATGGGTTCAGGGATGGTGGTGCTGTCCAGATAGCGCGCATTGGTCTTTTCCAGCACCACGACGCGCGGGTCCTGCCGAAGCCTCCAGGCCAATTGCCCATGGCCGACATCCACCGCATGGATTTTCGTGGCTCCATGATGCAGCAGCACATCGGTAAAGCCCCCGGTGGAGGCGCCCAGATCAAGGCAAACGCGCCCTTCCGGGCTCAGCCCGAAATGCGTGAGCGCATGGGCAAGCTTAAGCCCCCCGCGTGAGACCCAAGGGTGATCCTGACCGCGCACTTCAAGCGGCGCGCCATCAGCCAGCAGATCGCCCGCCTTTTCCACGCGCTTGCCGTCAGTGAACACCTTGCCGGCCAGAATCAGCGCCTGCGCCCGGGCGCGGCTTTCCGCAAGCCCGGTTGCGACCAGCAGCAAATCGGCGCGCTGTTTTGGCGGGCGGGTCATGGCGCCTTCATGCGGCAGCGCGGTGGGCGTCGTTTCAGCCGACGCCCAGCAATTCAACCTCAAAAATCAGCGTCGCATTGGGCGGAATGACGCCACCCGCACCGCGCGCACCATAGCCGAGTTCCGGCGGGATGATCAGCGTGCGCTGCCCGCCCACCTTCATGCCGGCAAAACCCTGATCCCAGCCGCCAATCACATGGCCGGCGCCGAGCAGGAAGGAAAAGGGTTCAGCGCGGTCGCGCGAAGAATCGAATTTACGACCCTTGTTTTCGGGGGCGGCGGCATCAAACAGCCAGCCCGTGTAATGCACCGTGATGTGCTGCCCCGGCGTGGCTTCGGCCCCGGTGCCGAGTTTCGTGTCAATCATGGTTTTCTCCTGTTGTACCTCTCACAAAAAGCAAGGCCCGGAAGCCTAAGCCCCCGGGCCTGATGGCCAGTTCCGAAAGGCGGCTTATTCAGCCGCCTGTTCCAGCTTTTCCAAAACGCGCGGCGGCGACATGGGCAGCGCGTAGAAACGCTTGCCAGTCGCGCGATACATGGCGTTGGAAATCGCGCCCAGCGGCGGCACCAGCGGCACTTCGCCCACGCCGCGCACGCCTTGCGGATGCTTCGGATTGGGGATTTCCAGCATCACCGCATCCAGCATCGGCAAGTCGGAGCAGACCGGCATGCGGTAATCAAGGAAGGCGGGATTATCCACCTGGCCCTTGGCGTTGTAGATATATTCCTCGTTCAGCGCCCAGCCGATACCCTGCGCCGCGCCGCCCTGCATCTGGCCTTCAACATAGGCCGGATGCACCGCGCGCCCGACATCCTGGAAGGATGTGTAGCGCAGCACCTTCACGGTGCCGAGTTCCGGGTCCACTTCCACATCGCAGATATGGGTCGCAAAACCGCCTTCGGCGCCGGTGGTGTTCAACTGCACGCCGGCACCAATCGGCCCGCCTGTCTCAGACGCTTTGGCGGCAATTTCCTTAAGGCTGAGCGGCGGGAATTGGCCGGCATTGGCACCTGCGGGACGGGCTTCGCCATTGTCCCAGATCACCGCTTCGGGATCGATCTTCCAGATCTTCGCCGCACGTTCCTTGAGCTGCGTGATCACCTTTTCCGAAGATTGCGTCACCACCATCGCGGAAGCGAACAACACGCGGCTGCCGCCCGTCAGGTTGGAATAGCCAATGGTCGCCGTATCGCCGATCAGCACGGAAACGCGCTTGTAATCAATGCCAAGCAATTCCGCCGTGATATTGGCGATGGAAGCGCGGGACCCACCGATATCCGGATGCCCGGTGGTGACGACAACATTGCCATCTTCCGTGATGTTCACCTGTGCGGAGCTTTCGCCCCCCGCATTGAACCAGAAGCCGCTGGCCACACCTCGGCCCTGATTGGGGCCAAGCGGTGCCTTGTAATGCGGATGCGCCATCGCGGCTTCAATGGTTTCCTTGAAGCCGATGCGCGGATAGACCGGGCCATGCGCGGCCTTGGTCCCTTCCTCAGCGGCGTTTTTCAGGCGCAGCGCAAGCGGGTCCATGCCAAGCTTTTCGGCCACTTCATCCAGCACGCATTCCACGCCGTAAGCACCAATCGGCGCGCCCGGTGCGCGATAGGCCGCAACCTTCGATCGGTTGGACACCACATCAAAGCCGAGCGAATGCACATTCGGAATGTTGTAGGGTGCGAAAGCGCAGCCCGCCGCGCCACGAATGGGCGAACCGGGCAGCGCGCCGGCTTGCAGGTAGAAAGTGCCCTGCGCGGCGACGATGGTGCCATCCTTCTTCGCGCCGATCTTCACCGTGCTGAAGGAACCGGAAGTGGGGCCGGTCGCGCGCATCACTTCTTCGCGCGTCATCACCATTTTCACCGGGCGGCCAGATTTCTTGGCCAGCAGCAGCGCCACCGGTTCCAGATAGACAATCGTCTTGCCACCAAAGCCGCCGCCGATTTCCGCCGGAATGGCGCGGATATCGCTTTGCGGCAGGCCAGTGAGGTAGGAGCACATCGCGCGGACCATGAATTGGCCCTGGCTGGAGCTCCAGATCGTGGCCTTGCCATCGGCCACACTCACCAGGCAGGCATGGGTTTCGATATAACCCTGATGCACAGGCGCGGTGCGGAAGCTGCGTTCGATGACGACATCGGCCTCGGCGAAGCCCTTATCAATATCGCCAAGCTTGTGTTCCAGCTTGCCCGCGATATTGGAAGGCTTGCCATCGAACTTGATGAAATCATGCAGGATCGGCGCATCGGGCTTGATCGCGTCTTCCGCGTCAATCACCCATGGCAGAACCTCATATTCCACTTCGATCAGCTTCAGCGCTTCGGCGGCGACTTTTTCGGAAATCGCGGCAATGGCGGCAATCGGGTGGCCATGGAACAGCGCCTTTTCGCGCGCCATGATGTTGCGGCACATCCAGCGCATATCCTGGATTCCCAGCATGACAGATTTGTCGAGCGGGAAATCCACCACATCCTTATGCGTCACCACGGCCTTTACGCCGGGATGCGCTTCCGCCTTCGCGGTATTGAT
>JBIIIE010000381.1:0-3057 GCA_044235135.1 Roseomonas sp.
TCTTTCGGCAGGATGGTTTTACGTTCGATGCCGGTCCCACCATCATTACTGCGCCCTATTTGCTGGAAGAATTATGGTCGCTGGCTGGGCGTGATTTGGCGCAGGACATAGATTTACGCGCGATGGATCCCTTCTACCTGATTCGCTTTGATGATGGCGAAGTGATGCGCTGTTCCGCCGACCTTGATGTCACGCGGGCCGAGGTCGCGCGCATTGCGCCACAGGATAGCGCGGGCTTTGAACGCTTCATCCTGGAAAGCGAGCGCATTTTTCGTGTGGCATTCGCCGAATTGGCCGATAAGCCCTTTCATAGCCTTGCAAGCCTGATCAGTGCCGCGCCGGATTTGATCCGGCTGAAGGGCTATCGCACTGTCTATAGTCGCGTCTGCGATTACTTCACCAGCGACAAGCTCCGCGTTGCCTTCAGCTTTCATCCGCTGCTGATTGGCGGTAATCCGATGACCACCACCGCCTATTATTGTCTGATCGCGCATCTGGAACGCTTGCACGGCGTTCATTACGCCATGGGCGGCATGGGCGCGCTGGTGCAGGGCATTCTTGATCTGGCGACACGGCTTGGTGGGGCCATTCGCTATAATGCTGAAGTGAAGCGCATCATCACCGAAGGCAAGCGCGCCACCGGCGTTGAATTGGCGGATGGCGAGAGAATCACCGCTGATATTGTCGTTTCCAATGCCGATGTCGCCTGGACCTATAGCAAGCTGTTGCAAGATTACCCGCGCCGACGCTGGACAGATCGCAAGATCGCGCGTGCGCGCTATTCCATGAGCCTGTTTGTTTGGTATTTTGGCACCAACCGCCGGTATGATGATGTCTATCACCATACCATGGTGCTCGGGCCGCGCTATCAGGAATTGCTGCACGATATCTTCACGCGCAAACATCTGGCAGAAGATTTCAGCCTTTACCTGCATCGCCCGACGGCGACGGATGAATCGCTCGCTCCGCCCGGATGTGATTCCTTCTACGTTCTAGCCCCTGTGCCGCATTTGGGCAGCAAGGTGGATTGGGCCAAGCATGCGGAACCCTATCGCAAGGCGATTGAAAAACGCCTGGAAGAAACGGTCCTACCCGGGCTGGGTGAGGCACTGGTCACTTCCCGCATGATCACGCCGCAGGATTTTCAGGATCGGTTGCTATCGGTGAATGGCGCTGCCTTCGCGTTGGAGCCACAGCTTTTCCAAAGCGCCTGGTTCCGCCCGCATAATGTCAGCGAGGAAGTGCAGGGGCTTTATCTGGTCGGCGCTGGTACGCATCCGGGCGCGGGTGTGCCGGGTGTGATTTCATCCGCCAAGGTTTTGGATCAGCTTGTGCCGCATGGCGATACGCTGAGGCGCAGCTAAGCGCGCATCGCGCCAATCCGGATGCTGCCACGCGCGCCGGCCCAATCTTCCAAAAGCCGCGCCGCGGCAATACGGCCAGACATTGCCGCCATGGGAATGCCGGGGCCGGGATGCACGGAACCTCCCGCCAGATAAAGCCCCGGCAGGCGCGTCACCGCGCCAGGGCGTGCGAAAGTGCCGGTTGTGCCATGGCTTGCGCGGCCATAAAGCGCGCCACCTGATCCTGGAAAAAGCCGCGCGAATCCTTCAGGCGTGGTAATGACTTCCGCGCCCGCATCACGCGCAACCTCCAACCCACAAGCCTTCAGCAGGCCAAAGCCACGCACGCCAAGTTCCCTGATTTCTTCGGGGGAATAGCCGCCCCGATCACCATCCGGTGGCGCATTGATCAGCACAAGCATGCGTTCCGGCGTGCCCTCTGGCGGTCTCGGCCCTGCTTCGCGATCCTGCGCGCAGATATAGACTGTGGGGGCGGCAGTGATATCGCGCCGGCGGAAAATCGCCTCAAACTCCGCCGCGTAATCCTCAGCGAAGAACACATTGTGATGCACCAGGGGAAAGCCAGAAGTCGGCGCCTTCACACACCAGGTAACGGCGGAAAGCGAACGCGCGGCGCGCGGCGTATCCTCAGCAGCGCTGCGTGGCGCCTGCCCCAGCACCCCCTGCGCCAGCGCAGCCACATCACCGTTGAAGACCACCGCATGGGCAGCGAGTTCCTCACCACTTGCCAGCCGCACCCCGCAAGCCCTGCCTTGGTGCGTAAGAATCTCCGCAACCTCTGTACCAAAGCGAAATTCAGCGCCCTTTTGCTCGGCCAGTTGTTGGATCGCATCCGCCACGCGCCGCATGCCGCCTTTGACGAACCACACGCCATCCTGTTCCACATGCGCGACCAACATCAGCGTCGCCGGCGCCAACCAGGGTGAGCAGCCGCAATAGGTCGCATAGCGCCCGAATAGCTGGCGCAAACGCGGATCACGAAAATGCTCGCCCAAGGCATCCCAGAGGGTTTTCATCGGCGCGGTGCGGATCAGCGCCGCGATGTTGGTAATGCCAACGCGCTTGACCAGATCAAGCGGGGAGGGACGTTCAGCCGCGATGAAGGAACCGCGCAGCGTGCGGAAGATATCGGCGCTGCGCGCGCAAAAGGCGCGATAGCCGCGCGCCTCGGCCGCACCCGCAAAATCACCGATGGCATCAGCGGAACGCGCGATATCCGCGAATAGATCAAGCCTGCCGCCACCGCGCCAGGCATGTCGCGCCAGGATGTCCGCTTTCTGCAAAGGCAGGGCGCTTTCCAGGGACGCGCCCGCATCTGCGAATAACCCCTCAAAAATCCAGCGCATGGTGAAGACTGTGGGCCCGCCATCAATCGGGCTGCCATCCACCATCACCTCACGCATCTTCCCGCCGGGCGCCGGCGCGCGTTCCAACACCGTCACCGCCGCACCGCGCCGCGCGAGGTCAGCCGCCGCCGCCAAGCCGCCCATGCCGGCGCCAATGACAACAACGCGCGGGGCAGGCATATTACGTTGCTGCGCTCAGTCGGCGACCGCGCCCGGCGAATTGCCGATCCACCGCGCGGCGATGCCAGATGATCAGCGCCACACCCACCACCAAAGGCACTGCCCACATGAAGGGATTGAGCGCCAATTCCGGCAAAATCCGCACAGACCCAAAGGCCAGAAAGGCC
>JBIIIE010000382.1:0-3034 GCA_044235135.1 Roseomonas sp.
GGCAAGCAGAGTGCCTATGCCGGCCACGCCACGCGCCGCCAAATGGGCTTCCCGAGGGTCCCGCAACAAAGGGCAATCGGCCAAAAGCAGCCGGCAGCCGCCATTGGTGGCGAAAAGCACCACATCGCGGCCAAGGGCGGCCGCGCCGCTGGCCATCACCAAGGCGTAATGGGCGCGTTCATGCCCGCCATCCAGCAGCAAAATGCCAAGCGGGGGGCGCCTTTCGCTCATGCGCGGCAGGCTGCCTCTGCCGCGTTTTCATGCGCGGAAAGGTCGCGGATGGAAGGCTCCGGCCCGCACAAGGCGCAGGCCGGGTCGCGCTTCAGCCGCACGGTGCGAAACCGCGCATCCAGCGCATCCCACAGCAACAGCTTGCCGACCAGCGCTTCGCCGATGCCAAGGATCAGCTTCAAAACCTCGGTCGCTTGCAGCGTGCCCATCACGCCCGTGACGGCACCCAGCACACCCGCTTCGGAACAGGTCGGCACCAGGCCGGGCGGAGGCGGTTCCGGGTGCAGGCAGCGATGGCAGGGGCTGGTGCCATCATGGCCATGAAACACCGAAAGCTGGCCTTCAAAGCGCAGCACCGCCGCACTTACCAAGGGCTTGCCGAGCAAATGGCAGGCATCGCCCAACAGAAAGCGGGTTTCGAAATTATCCGTCCCGTCGCAAATCACGTCATAATGCGGGATCAGGTCACGCGCGGCCGCCGCATCCATCCGCCGCGCATGGATATCCACCGCCACTTCGGGGTTCAGGCCGCGCAGGGTTTCTGCCACGCTCGCCGCCTTGTTCTCCCCGATCCGCGCAGTGCTATGCGCCACCTGGCGCTGCAGATTGGAAAGCTCCAGCACGTCATGATCCACAAGGCCGAGCGTGCCGATGCCCGCCGCGGCCAGATAAAGCGCGAGCGGCGATCCCAAGCCCCCCGCGCCCACGATCAGCACGCGCGCCGCGCGCAGCTTGGCCTGGCCGATCGCGCCCACTTCGCGGAGCAGGATATGGCGGGAATAGCGCTGCAATTCCGCGCGGGAGAAGGAAAGCGACATCCTCGTCATATGGCCGCGATGGGCGCACCGGCGCAAGCTTTCCGCTTGCGATAGGCCGCCGCTTGCCGCCTTATGCGGCCATGGATGCGGAAGAACTGATACGCCGCCTGGCCGCCGCACTGGCCATTGGCCTGCTTGTCGGCACCGAACGCCATTGGCGCGAAAGGCAAGAAGCGGCAGGAAGGCGCACCGCCGGCGTGCGGACCTTCGCGCTGACCGGGCTTTTGGGCGGCATCATGGCGGTTCTGGCCGCAGCGCTTGGCGAAGCCGGCGGTGCCTTGCTGTTGGGCTTTGGGCTTGCCGCGTTGCTGGCCGCGCAATTGCCTTTTGCTTTGCGTGAAGCGGATGCGGAAAATAAGGTTTCCGCCACCAGCCTGGTCGCGGCGCTTGGCACTTATAGCCTGGGCGCCATGGCGGTGATGGGCGATATGGCGGTGGCCGGCGCGGCGGCGGTGGCGATGACCGCCATCCTCGCCGCCCGCGAAAGCCTGCATGGGCTGATGACACGCATCACCTGGGCGGAATTGCGTTCCGCCCTTGTGTTGCTGTCCATGACCCTGCTGGTCATGCCGCTGGTGCCCGATCAGCCCATTGCCACGCTGGGGGGCCTGAACCCGGCCAAGATTTGGCGCTTTGCCATTCTGCTCGCGGCGATTTCCTATCTTGGCTATTTGGCGGTGCGACTGATGGGGCCGGAACGCGGCTTGCTGTTCAGCGGTGCCGCCGGGGGCCTGATTTCTTCCACCGCCGTGACGCTGGCCAATGCCCGTGCCTCGGCGGAAGGCGGGGCGGCCCTGGCGCTGGCGGCGGGCGCCTTGATGGCTGGTGCGGTTTCCTGCCTGCGTACCATCGGCATTGTGGCCTTTATCGCGCCGGCGGTGGCAGAGCATTTATTTGCGCCCCTTGGCCTTGCGGCACTGATCATGGGCATAGGCGGCTTCGCCCTTGCGCGGCGGGCCGGGGCGGATGGCGCCATGGTCAGCACCCCCGACAATCCCTTCGAACTGGCTGCGGTGCTGAAAATCGCCCTGTTGCTGGCGGCTGTTGTGCTGATTTCCAAATTGGCCGCCGAAAAACTGGGTCCCGAGGCTGTCATGGCGGTCGCTGCCATTACCGGCCTTGCGGATGTGGATGCGGTGGCGCTTTCCGTGCCGTTATTGGCGCCGGCTTCCGTCAGCTTCGCCTTCGCTGCCCAGGCGGTGCTTGTCGCGGTTGCGGTGAATATCTGCGCCAAATCGGCCTATGCCGTGACCTTGGGCGGTGCGCGTTTCGGCGTGCCTTTCACGGCGGTTTCGCTCGCGGCCGGCTTCGGCGCAGCGCTTTTGGTCCTGCTTATGTGACGTCAACCCCTTGCCGCCCGCGCGCGCTGGCGCCACCCTGCGGGCGATTGCAGGAGGAAGACGCGATGCCCGCCGAAGGCGGCCCCTTGAGTGCCGGAAAATCCACAGTGAATTTTAGTGCATTGGATGCGATGATCCGCCCCCGTTCCGTTGCCGTGATTGGTGCTTCCGATGACGGCACGCGCATTGGCGGACGGCCCATTGCCTATATGCAGAACCAGGGTTTCCAGGGCCGGCTTTTGCCGGTGAACCCGAATCGCCCGACCGTGCAGGGGCTGCCGGCCTTTGCTTCCGTTGCCGCGCTGCCGGAAGTGCCGGATGTCGCCATCATCGCCGTGCCTGGTGAGGCTGCGATCCAGGCTGTGGATGATCTGGGCGCGCGCGGCTGCAAATCCGCCATTGTCTTCACCGCAGGCTTTGCCGAAGTGGATGAGGCCGGTGCGGCCATGCAGGAAAGGCTGGTGGCTGCCGCGCGTCGCCATGGCATGCGCATGCTGGGGCCGAATTGCCTTGGCCTGTTCAACGCTGCGATTGGTTTCTATCCGATCTTCTCGCTTTCCTTCGAACAGGGCTGGCCCATTCGCGGCAATATCGGCATCGCGTCCCAATCCGGCGCCTATGGCACGCATGTTTTTGCCGTGGCGC
>JBIIIE010000383.1:0-3026 GCA_044235135.1 Roseomonas sp.
ACGCCGCAGCGCATCTTGCAATGATGGCTGGCCAAGCTGAAGCTCAGGCATGGGTTGGTGTTGGGATGGCATCTTGGGTTGAAGTCTAACAGAAACCTCCTAGCGAGACGTATAAATTTGATCCAGCGATCCGTCCGACTAATCTTTCGGCCGCGGAGGGTGAAGCCCCGCCCCCTTTTGGCGAAAATACCCCTTCGCTTGGCCAGAAGAATCCCTATATTAAAGTCTGTTCATCTTGGGAGGTTCCAATTCCAATGCGTCGTCCCGGTTATCTTGTCACCGCTTTCGCGGCCCTGGCCATGGTTTTGGTCCCGGCCTTGGCTGAGGCCAAGCCGGGCGGGGGTGGCTCTTCCGGCAGCCGCGGCAGCCGAACCTATTCGGCGCCACCGCCGACCCAGACCGCGCCCAATACCGCGCGCCCGATGGAGCGCACGGCCACCCAGCCCGCTTCCCCGCAACAGGCGGGCGCGCCCGCGCGTCCCGGCATGCCGCCGCAAGCGCAACCGCAGCGTTCCTTCATGGGCGCGCTGGCCGGTGGCCTGCTGATGGGCGGGCTGATCGGCATGCTGTTCGGCGGTGGCCTGCTGGGCGGCATTGGCGGCTTTGGCGCCGTGCTTGGCATGCTGCTGCAAGTGGCGCTGATTGGCGGGCTGATCTGGTTGGCGTTCCGGATTTTCCGTCGCCGCCAGCCTGCGGCTGCCATGGCCGGTCCTTCGGGCTATGCGCGCCAGATGGAGCCCACGCCCATGGCCGGTGGTGCCGCTTCGGCCGGTGCCTATGCCGCGCCGGCGCGTGATGTTCAGCTGACGCCGCAGGATTATCAGGCGTTTGAGCATTCCTTGATTGAGGTGAACGCCGCCTGGTCGCGCCGTGACCTGAAAGGGTTGCGTGATTTCGCGACGCCCGAGATGGTGGGCTATTTCGCGCAGGATTACCGCGATCTGGATGCGCGCGGCTGGCGCAATGAAACCCGCGATGTGAAGCTGGAAGGCGGTGATCTTTCCGAAGCCTGGCATGAGGATGGGCAGGATTACGCGACGGTTGCCATGCGCTTCAGCCTGCTGGACGCCACTTTTGAGGAAGCAACCGGCAAGTTGGTGGAAGGCAGCACGACCGAGCGGCAGACCTCCACCGAGATGTGGACCTTTGTCCGCAGCGGCCCGCAGGAGCGCTGGCTGCTCTCCGCCATTCAGCAGACGGGCTGACAGCGTTTCGCCGGCATGGCGCGTGCCATGCCGGCGATGATTTCCCCCGGTTCGGCTTTGGTGTAGGTCGAACTCGTGGTGAAAAAATCTTCTCAAATTCGTTTTGCTTTCGGAAGGCGGGCGCTTTTGGGCCTTGGGGCCGGCATGGCGCTTGCCTCCCCCGCCCTGACCCAGCAGCGATATCCCGAACGTCCGATTCGCATGATTGTGCCCTGGGCGCCGGGTGGGCCCACGGATGGGCAGATGCGTGCCCTATGCGAAGCGGCGGGGCGGCGCTTGGGCCAGCCTGTGCTCGTGGAAAATCGCCCGGGTGCGGCGGGCACACTCGGTGCGTTGCACATGGCGCGGGAAGCGCGGCCGGATGGCTATACGCTCGGCCAAATGCCCAATGGCGTGTTTCGCCTGCCTGCGCTGACGGATCGTCCGCTTTGGGACCCGATGCGTGACTTCACCTATATCCTGCGCCTTGTTGGCTATATGGGCGGGATTGTGGTGCGCGCCGATGCGCCCTGGCGCGATTTGGCTGAATTGTTGGCCGATGCGCGCGCCCATCCGGGCAAGTTCAGCTATGGCACCCCAGGCGCGCTGACTTCCGATGTGCAAATGACCCAATTGGCCCGCATGGCTGGTATTGATTGGGTGGCGGTGCCGTTTCGGGGCGCTGCACCCAATCTGCAGGCGCTATTGGCGGGCGATATTCATTTCTCGGCAGAAACCAGCGCCTGGGCCGAAATGGCGCTGGATGGGCGGGTGCGGCCCTTGGCGCTTTGGATGCGCGAACGCGCCGCGCGCTTCCCCGCCGTGCCGACGCTGATGGAGCTTGGCTTTCCGATTGATGGCGAAAGCAGCTATGGCATCGCCGGCCCGCGTGGGATGGACCCGGGCGTGGTCGCCATTCTGCATGATGCGTTCCGTGATGCGCTGCATGATCCCGCGCATCTGGCGATGATTGCGCGCTTTGATATGCCGCTGCGCTATTTGGACACCGCCGCCTATCGCGCCCATGTTACGGCGGAAAATGAGGCCGAACGGCGCCTGATGGTCGAGATTGGCGCACCGCGGAACTGAAAGCCCTCAGCCAAGCCCCATGACGCGCGGCAGCCAAAGCGCCAAATCCGGTACTGACATAACCGCCACGGCGGAAAGCGTCATGGCCAGCACCAGCCAGATCACCCAAGGCACGGTGCTTTCCATGGAAACGCCGGCGATACGGCAGGACACCATGAGGTTCACCGCCATGGGCGGCGTGAATTGCCCAATCGCGATCATCATGGTCAGCACCACGCCGAACCATGTCAGGTCCCACTGAAAGGCAGCGGCAATCGGCAGCAACAGCGGCAGCATGATCAGGAAGATCGAAATACCATCCAAAAACATGCCAATAATAACAAGGAAAACCGTGAGCAGCGCGAGTGTCCCGGCTGAGCCAAGCCCAAGCCCTACCACCCACTCCACAATCGGGCGCACAATGCCAAGCGTACTGGTGGACCAGGCAAAAACCGTGGCAAGCGCAATCACAATCAGGATGACGGCGGAGATTTCCCCAGCCTCCACCAGCATTTCATAAACATCGCGCAGCTTCAGGCTGTGATAGACAAAAAAGCCAATGAAAAGCCCATAGAATACCGCAACCACGGCGGCTTCCGTTGGCGTGAAGAACCCAAGCCGCATGCCACCCAGGATCACGACTGGCGCCATCAGGCCCCAAAAGGCTTCCTTAAAGCTCTGCCAGACGGCAATGGCTTCGCGCTTGCGGGCCTTGCCGCCGAAATCTTTCAGGATGGAAATCATCACCACGGCGGCGATAATGCAAAGCCCCGC
>JBIIIE010000384.1:0-3024 GCA_044235135.1 Roseomonas sp.
CATCACCCTGCCGCATGAACAGGCGCCCAATGCCTGGTCCACCCCGGCGCTGACCTTTCGCTTCCATTACTTCGCCATGCGCAAGATGCATCTTGCCATGCGCGCCAATGCGCTGGCGGTTTTCCCAGGTGGCTTCGGCACTTTTGATGAATTGTTTGAAGTGCTGACACTCGCGCAATCGGAAAAGATGCGCCCCTTGCCGATTGTGCTTTTCGGGCGCGATTACTGGAACAAGGTGGTGAATTTCAACGCCATGGTGGATGAAGGCATGATCAGCGAAGCTGATTTGAAGCTGTTCGAGATTGTGGACACACCAGAAGAAGGCTGGGCCAGCCTGATCCGGCGTGGGCTTTCGCCGGAAGCAGCCCCACCCTTGAAGCTTAGTCTGCCGCCGGCGGCAGGCAGGAAGCGGCCAGCAGCGCGAAAGCCGCGGCGCGGTGGCTGATGCGGTGCTTCTCGGCGGGGTCCATTTCGCCGAAGGTTTCGTGCAAGCCTGAAGGAATAAACATCGGGTCATAGCCAAAACCATGCACGCCGCGTGGCGGCCAGACCCAAACACCTTCGGCCTTGCCTTCAAAACCTTCCTCATGCCCATCAGGCCAAGCCAGCACCAAAGCACAGGTGAACCAGGCGGCGCGGTTGGGCGCATCCTTGGCGAGATCATGCACCTTGCCCATGGCCAGCGCGTAATCCCGCCCGCCTTCCGGGCGCATGGCCCAATCGGCGGTATAGACGCCTGGCGCACCATCCAGCGCCGCAACGGAAAAGCCCGAATCATCGGAAAGGGCCGGCATGCCGGAAGCGCGCGCCGCCGCATGCGCCTTTATGCGCGCATTGCCGAGGAAGGTTGTTTCGGTTTCCTCAGGCTCGGGCAGGCCCAAAGCGCCGGCGCTGGTTACCTCAATGCCATGCGGCGCCAAAAGTGCCGCCACTTCGCGGAGCTTCCCGGCATTGTGGGAGGCGATGACAATCTTCTCGCCGCGCTGAAGGCGCCGATGCGCCATCACTTATCCACCGCAAGCCGCTGCTTGGCGAAAAGCGCGGCGGTGCCTTCGCGCGCATGGGCCATCAGCGCGTTCAGATCGGCTTCGGTGAAGGGCGCGCCTTCAGCGGTGCCCTGAATTTCCACAATCCCGCCCGACGCCGTCAGCACAAAATTCGCATCCGCATCGGCCTTGCTGTCCTCATCATAATCAAGGTCGAGCACGGGCACGCCCTGATAAATGCCGCAGGAAATCGCCGCCACCTGATCCTTCAAGGGATTGCGCGAGATGATGTTCATGCGCTTGCAATGCTCGAACGCCAGATGCAGCGCGACCCATGCGCCGGTGATGGAAGCGCAGCGCGTGCCGCCATCGGCGGTCAGCACATCGCAATCGAGCGTGATGGTCATTTCCCCCATCGCCTTCAAATCCGTGACCGCGCGAAGGCTCCGCCCGATCAGGCGTTGGATTTCCTGCGTGCGGCCGGATTGCTTGCCGCGTGCGGCTTCGCGGTCCCCGCGCGTATGGGTCGCGCGCGGCAGCATGCCGTATTCCGCAGTCACCCAGCCCTGGCCCTGGCCGCGCAGGAAGGGGGGCACCTTGCCTTCAACGCTTGCGGTGCACAGCACCTCGGTCAGGCCCATGCGAATAACGCAGGAGCCTTCCGCATGGCGGGCGACGCCGGGTTGGATGGAAACGGTGCGAAGCGCGCCGGGGGCGCGGCCTGAGGGTCTGGTCATGGGCCGCGCGGTTAGCACAGGCAAAGCGGCGGCGCTAACCCGTTGACGCGCCCGGCGCAGGCTTCATACTTGGCCCATGACAAATCGGGACCCAAACCCGTGACCCATACGCCCGCGAAGCTGACGCCGGGGCTGCCCGCCGCTGCGGGGCTGGATAGCCGTTCGGCGCTGATTTTGCGCGAATTGGTGGAAACCTATGTCGCGACTGGCGAACCCGTGGGATCGCGCACCTTGTCGCGCCGCCTGCCACTGGGGCTTTCGCCCGCCACCATCCGCAATGCCATGGCGGATCTGGAAGATGCCGGGCTGCTTTATGCGCCGCATACCTCGGCGGGGCGGCTGCCGACCGAACGGGGCCTCAGGCTTTTCGTGGATGGCTTGCTGGAATTTGGCGCGCTTGGCGAAGAAGATCGGGATGCGATTGCGGCGCGCTGCGCGGCATCTGGCCGGTCCTTGCAGGAAACACTCGCCGAAGCGGGGCTGATGCTTTCCGGCCTCGCTGGTGCGGCTGGGCTGGTGGTGGCGCCGAAAACCGAAAACCCGGTGCGGCATATTGAATTTGTGGCACTCGGGCCGGGGCGCGCGCTGGTGGTGCTGGTGCATGAAGGCGGGCAGGTCGAAAACCGCGTCATTGAAGTGCCGGCGGGGCTGCCGCCTTCTGCGCTGACGCAAGCTTCCAATTACCTGAATGCGCGGCTTGCCGGGCGCACCCTGGAAGAAACCCGCACAAAAGTGGCCGAGGAAATCGCCGCCGATCGCACAGCGCTTGATGCGCTGACGCAGCAGGTGATCTCGGCGGGGCTTGCCACCTGGTCAGGTGGTGGGGGTGGGTCGCTTATTCTGCGCGGGCAGTCGCGGCTGTTGCAGAATCTGGATCAGGCGGCGCAGGTGCAGGAAATCCAGCGGCTATTCGAAAGGCTGGAAGCGCAGGAAACCATGCTGCGCCTGCTGGAATTGGCGCAGCGCGGCGAAGGCGTGCAGATTTTCATCGGCGCGGAAAGCGGGCTGTTCGATAGCGCGGGGCTTTCCGTGGTGGTGGCGCCCTTCCGCAATGGGCAGGAAAAGATCGTCGGTGCCATTGGCGTGATCGGGCCGACGCGCATCAATTACGGGCGCGTGATCCCGGTGGTGGATTACACGGCGCGCGTGATTGGCAGATTGCTCGGCTGATCGCGTCAGCCGGTTTTGTTTTCTCAGGTCAGGATCTCAACATGCGTATTGCCTCCATCCGCCAAGGCGTGGTGCCCATCAGCAGCGCCATCGCCAATGCCTATATTGATTTTTCGAAAATGACGGCGAGT
>JBIIIE010000385.1:0-3004 GCA_044235135.1 Roseomonas sp.
ATCAGGGTTGTCTTGCCGGCCCCGCTCCAGCCGGCGAGGCCGATCACGCGCATGGGGTGATCAGTCTGCCCCGGAAGCCTTGGCGCCGGGTGGCGCTTCCGCCGCGCGGCCCTTGGCCATTTCTTCCTGCACCCAAAGCGCATGGTGCTGCTTGGCCCAGTTCAGATCCACCTGCCCCGAACCCATGGCATCAAAGGCGCCTTCCATGCCGATGGAGCCGATATAGATATGCGCCAGCAAGGCCGCGATCATGAGCACCGACAAAATGCTATGGATGATGTGGCTGAGCTGCATGCCCTCCATCCCTGTGAAGAAGAAGGGGAAGACCAGCAGATAGCCCGAAACCGCGACAGCGGCGCCGCCCAATACGGTGATCCAGAACACCATCTTCTGCCCGCCATTGAAACGGCCGGCTTCGGGATGCTCATTGCCAATCAGGCAACCACCCGACTTGAACCAGGCGACATCGCGCGCATTCGGGATATTATCCTTAACCCAGATCAGCAGCATCACCACGATGCCAAGCGTAAAGGGGAAGGCCAGGAAGTTATGCGCGTATTTGCCCCATTGGCTGATGGCGGTGAAAGCTTCCGGCCCCACGATCGGCAGCAGGATATGGCGCCCGAAGGTCAGGTTCAGCCCGGACAGACCCAGAATGATGAAGCAGGAAGCCACCATCCAGTGATTGGCGCGTTCCAGCAGATTGAAGCGCTGAAGGGTGCGCCCTGATGGCCCGCCTTCAATCGGGATGCGCCCCTTGGTCAGCCGGAACACCAGCAGAAGCCCCAACATGCCCACCACGGCGATGCCGCCCACCCAGGCCAAGGTGATGTTGTGGAATTCCCGCCATTCATGCCCTTCGGGCTGGATGAGTGTGGCGAGTTTTTCATCGGGGATGGAAATGCGGCCCTGGATGCTTTCGCCACGCAGCAGCGCCTGCACTTCCAATTCTTCCGCCATGGAAGGGGCACGCGGCGCGGTTTGCGCCATTACGGGTGTCGCCGCGCCGATCAACAGCGCGGCCAGCAGGCCAAGGATGCGGAGTTTCATGATGCGCCTGCCCTTCAGATCGCAACGGTTTCGCGATAGGCGGTGCGCCAGCCCCAAGCACCCGTACCATAACCGCGACGCTGCACACGTTCGCGGTAGATGGACGCAATGATCTGCCCATCACCCGCCAGCAGCGCCTTGGTGGAGCACATCTCGGCGCAAAGCGGCAGCTTGCCTTCGGCCAGACGGTTTGACCCGTATTGGATATATTCCGCCTGGGTATTGTCGGCCTGCGGGCCGCCGGCGCAGAAGGTGCACTTATCCATCTTGCCGCGAGAGCCGAAATTGCCAAGGCGCGGATATTGCGGCGCGCCAAAGGGGCAGGCGTAGAAGCAATAGCCGCAGCCAATGCAAAGGTCCTTGTCATGCAGCACCACGGCATCGGCGGTGGTGTAGAAGCAGGAAACCGGGCACACGGCGGCGCAAGGCGCATCCGTGCAATGCATGCAGGCCATGGAGATGGAACGCTCACCGGGCTTGCCGTCATTGATCGTCACCACGCGGCGACGATTGATGCCCCAGGGCACTTCATGTTCGTTCTTGCACGCCGTGACGCAGGCATTGCATTCGATGCAGCGTTCCGCGTCCAACAGGAATTTCATGCGGGCCATGTTTCTGGTCCTCCCTTATGCCGCGCGGATCTGACAAAGCGTGACCTTGGTTTCCTGCATGAAGGTCACCGGGTCATAGCCATAGGTGGTTACTGCATTGACGCTTTCGCCAAGCACGATCGGGTCTGTGCCTGACGGGTATTTGCGCCTTTGGTCTTCCTGCATGAACCAGCCGGCGAAGTGGAAGGGCATCCAGGCAACACCTGGCCCAACGCGTTCCGTCACCAAAGCCTTCATGCGCGTAGCCTTGCCGGCGGGCATTTCGGGGCCAGAGACCAGCACCCAGCCGCCATCGCGGATATTGCGCGCAGCCGCGTCGCGGGGATTGATTTCCACGAACATGTCCTGCTGCAATTCGGCAAGCCACTTGTTGGAACGGGTTTCTTCCCCGCCGCCTTCATATTCCACCAAGCGCCCGGAAGACAGGATGATGGGGAAATTCGGCGCCACCTGATTGGACCGGTTCTGCACCGTCTGCCCCAGATGCGGCAGGCGGAAGCCGCGCCGATCCGGCAGCGTCGGATATTGCGCGATCAAATCCGTGCGTGGCGTATAGATCGGTTCACGATGCACCGGCACGGGATCAGGCAGGTTCCAGGCCACAGCACGCGCCTTGGCATTGCCATAGGCCACGACGCCATGTTCCATGGTGATGCGAATGATCCCCATGGAAAGATCGGTCGCCCAGGAAGCGGTGCCACCCTGACGCGCGAGTGATGCGCGTTCGGCTTCCGTATATTCCGCATCCCAGCCCAGGCGCTGCATCACCGCCGTGGTGAATTCCGGATAGCCATCGGTGATTTCCGAGCCCTTGGAATAAGACCCTTCCGCCAGCAGCGTCACGCCATTGCGCTCCACGCCGAAGCGGGCGCGGAAGGTGCCGCCGCCTTCCTTCACATGAAGGTTGGTGTTGTAGAGGATATGCGAGCCCGGATGGCGCATTTCCGGCGTGCCCCAGCAGGGCCAGGGCAGGCCGTAGAAATCGCCCTTGATTTCGGCTGGCGCATCGGGCTTGGCGCGCAAAGTCACCAGGTCGAACTTGTCCTGATGCGCCATATGCGCCTTCAGCCGTTCCGGCGATTGGCCCGTATAGCCCGTGCTGATCGCCCCGCGATTGATTTCGCGCAGGACGCTCTCTACCACCGGCTCCTGACCCTTCACTTCGATATTCTTGAAGAGATCAGCCTGGAAGCGGACCGGCATATTGCGCTTTTCCGCCGCCTTATCGAGCGCACCGGCAAGGCGATACATCACCTCATAATCATTCTTGCTCTCGAAAATCGGCTTCACCACCTGATCGCCCCATTGGACGGAACGGTTGGACGCCGTGCGGCTGCCTGCGC
>JBIIIE010000386.1:0-2994 GCA_044235135.1 Roseomonas sp.
CCTGGCCTTTGACGTGATCACGGATCACGATCTGCACGCGGAAGGCGCGGCGCTGCTTTCGAATTA
Organism: Roseomonas sp.; assembly: GCA_044235135.1. Classification (GTDB taxonomy): domain Bacteria; phylum Pseudomonadota; class Alphaproteobacteria; order Acetobacterales; family Acetobacteraceae; genus Neoroseomonas. The sequence continues at coordinate 67 of JBIIIE010000386.1, forward strand.
CAAGGTGGTGATGACCGGTTCGCACCCGGAATATCACACGCCGCAAACGCTTGATGCGCTTTACGCCTATACGCGGAGCGGCGGGCGCATGATGTATCTGGGCGGCAACGGGTTTTATTGGCGCATCGCCCAGCCCGCCGATATGCCGGGCGTGTTTGAATTGCGCCGCGCAGAGGGCGGCATTCGCGCCTGGGCCGCCGAGCCTGGCGAATATTACCACCAGACCGATGGCGCCTATGGCGGGTTGTGGCGGCGCAACCGTCGCCCGCCGCAGCAATTGGCCGGTGTCGGCTTTTCCGGCCAGGGGCTGTTTGAAGGCACCTATTACCGCCTGCTGCCGCCGGCGCGAGAGGCGCGACATGCCTGGATGTTCGAAGGCGTGGAAGGCGAGACCATCGGTGATTACGGGCTTTCCGGCGGCGGTGCGGCCGGCTTTGAATTGGACCGCGCGGACCCTGCCCTCGGCACGCCAGATGGTACGGCGATTCTGGCCGTATCCGAAGACCCGCCCGCTTCCTTTGTGGCGGTGCCGGAGGAACTGCTTTCGCATGTGAACACCGTGAATGGCGAAAAGGCGCAGGCGCTGAAACGGGGCGAGATCATCTATTTCGACACGCCAGGCGGCGGCGCGGTGTTCGCCGTTGGTTCCATCACCTATTGCGGCAGCCTGTGGCGTCAGGGGTTTGAAGGCCCGATCAGTCGCGTCACGGAAAATGTTGTGCGCCGCTTCGCCGGCCTGCCGGATAATTCTTGACGCGGCCCGGCACGCGCATGAAGCTACCCAACCACCAATAACGGGAGAGCATGGATGAAACGCCTGAAGTTGAGCACGGGTCTTGTGGCTGCTGCCATGGCCTTGTCGGCGGCGCCGCTGCTGGCCGCCCCTTTCACCTGCCCCACACGCGGCGGCGATCTGGTCTTTGGCCAGGAAGCCAATGTCAATTCGCTTGACCAGATGACGTCCAGCACGATTTCAACGCGCAATATCGCGATGAACATCTATGAAACGCTGGTCACGCGCGACGAGAACAACAAGCCCATCCCGGAATTGGCGGAATCCATGCAGGAAGCCCCGGATGGCATGAGCTATACCTTCAAGCTCCGCCAGGGCATCACCTTCCATAACGGCAAGCCGCTGACCTCCGCCGATGTTGCGGCTTCCTTTGATCGCTATAACCGAATTGGTCTGCAACGCAGCACGCTCGATAATGTCGCGTCCTGGGAAACGCCGGACCCCCTCACCTTCATCATCCGCATGAAGCAGGTGCAGCCCACCTTTGTGGAGGCGCTGTCTTCCTTCTCGGTCCCCATTGTCATCATCCCATCAGAACACAAGGATGATGAACGCCAGCAGCTTCGCCCTGTTGGTACCGGGCCATTCCGCCTGCTGGAATTTGTGCCGGGCAGCCATGCCAGGCTTGGTCGTTTTGATGCCTACAAGCCCAATACGGCCTTTGAACAGCGCACAGGCTTTGGTGGCTATCGTGTTGCCTGCCTTGATACCGTGACCTTCCGCATAGTGACCGAAGCTTCCGCCCGCGTAGCAGGCTTGGAAACCGGTGCGCTGCATGTGGTGGAAGATGTGCCGACACGTTCGGTAGAAGCGCTGCGGCGCAATAGCGCCATCACCATCCTGCCCTTGCAGAATTGGTGGATCCAGATCGCGCTGCCCAATACTTCGCTGGCGCCGACGAGTAATCTTGCCTTCCGTCGCGCGGTGCAGGCCGCGCTCAATATGGAAGACATCATGGATGCGGCGTCCGACAATAATTATCGGTTGAATGTCGGCTTCCAATACCCGAATCAGCCAAGCTATACGGATGCGGGCAAGGAAACCTACAATATCAACAATCAGCAGCGCGCACGCGCCTTGCTGCGCGAATCTGGCTATCGCAACGAACCTATCATCATCCTGACCAATCGCGACCTGACGCCCATGTATAATGCGGCGCTGGTGATGGAACAGCAGCTGAAGGCGATTGGCATCAATGCGTCGCTCCGCGTGGTGGATTGGCCGACTTCGGTGCAAATGTCCCAGCGTCTTAATTCGACCGAATGGCATTTTTTCCATTCCGGCTGGGGCACACAGCCCGCGCTTGGTGCGCTTGCCACCATGCAATTCCTGGTTTCCCCCAATGCGGCCTATCGCCCGCGGGACGACAAGGATGATCCAGAAGTGCTGGCTGCCTGGAATGACATGAATATCCAGCGCGACCCGGCGGCGCGGCAGGAGGCCTTCGCGCGGATGCAGCGCCTGGTGCTGGAACGCGCCTATGCCTATCCCTTCGGGTCACTCACCAAGGTTCAGGCATCACGCGCCAATGTGAAGGGCTTTGTGCCCTTCCGCATTCCGCGCTTTTCCAATGTGTGGCTTGAACGTTGAGGTCTTGGCTTAGGGGGCGCGATCTGCCTTGATATTGGTCGCGCTCCGCCGGCTGCTTAGCGCCATACCGGTATTGTTCATCGTCAGCCTCATTAGCTTCGGGCTGATGCGGCTGATACCGGGTGACCCTGCGGCTTCCATCGCTGGGACATCCGCAACCCCAGCGCAGATCGAGCAATTGCGCCGTGATCTGGGGCTGGATGAACCGCTGCTGATGCAATTGCTGCATTATTATCAGGGGTTGCTGAAAGGTGATTTCGGTAAATCCCTGCTGCTCGGCAAGGGCGTGCTGGCCGCCACGATGGAACGGCTGCCCGTCACCATAGGGCTTTCGCTTTACGCCCTGGTGCTGACGCTGCTGATTGGTGTGACCAGCGGCATTGTCGCGGCGCTGCGGCAAAATACCTGGATTGATCAGGTTGCGATGATGATTGCCATGCTTGGCATTTCCATCCCGAATTTCTTTCTGGGTCTGCTGATGATCATTTTCTTTGCCGTGCAGCTTGGTTGGTTGCCAAGCGGCGGCTATGTGCCCTTCTCACAGG
>JBIIIE010000387.1:0-2985 GCA_044235135.1 Roseomonas sp.
CCGGCAATGCGAAGATATTCATCATCATCGCCCGCACATCGGATGATCCGCGCAAGGGGCTTTCCGCCTTTCTGTTCAGCGCCGATCAGCCGGGCTGGAAGATCGTACGCCGCATCCCGATCATGGGGCCGGAAGAACATGGCGGGCATTGCGAATTGGAATTTGATGGGTTGGAAATTCCGAATGAACACCTTTTGATGAATGAAGGCGATGGGCTGAAGCTGACGCAAATGCGCCTTGGTGTGGCGCGATTGACCCATTGCATGCGGTGGTTGGGATTGTCTCGGCGCGCCTTGGAAATCGCCATGGAACGCATCGGCCAGCGTGATTCCTTCGGCATGAAGCTGATTGACCGCGAAAGCGTGCAGGGGCTGGTGGGTCAGGCGGCGATGGAAATTGAGATTGGCCGGCTGCTGACCATGAAGGCTGCTTGGATTTTGGATCAGGGCGGCTTCGCGCGGAAGGAAGTTTCCATGGCGAAGATCGTGGTCGCCGATGCGCTGCAAAAATCCGTGGATACGGCGCTGCAATTGCTGGGCGCGCGCGGTTATTCCAAGGATACGGTGATTGAATGGATGTACCGCTATGCCCGCCAGGCGCGGCTGGTGGATGGCGCATCCGAGGTGCATCGCATGGTGCTGGCAAATACGCTACGCGCCGAGGGTTCTGGATTCTTCGCTTGGGGTCCGCCCAAGCATGGATGAGGCGCGGCGCGCAAAACTGACCGATTGGCTGCGCGGGGCCACCGGCGCGGCTGATCTGCGGCTTGGCGCGATGGCGTTGCTTTCCGGCGGTGCCATTCAGCAGAATTGGGCGCTGGATGTTGTGCTGGCGGGGCGAGATGAAGCCTGGGTCTTGCGCACGGATAATGCGGCGACCTTGGCGGTTTCTCTGCCCCGTTCCGCCGAATTCGCACTTTTGAAGGCCGCCTTCGCTGAGGGCGTGACGGTGCCGGAACCGCTTTATTCGTGTGAGGATACTGGTGTGCTGGGCGCGCCGTTCTTCATCATGCGGCGCGTGCAGGGCATTGCCGCCGGGCATCGCGTGGTGAAAAGCGAAACGCTCTGCGGTGGGCGAGATGCGGCGGTGCGGGCATTGGGGCGCGAATTGGCGCGTATTCATCGCATCATACCGCCGCGTGCGGGTTTGGCGTTTTTGGGCGCTCCGCCCGCTGATGCCTGCCTTTACTTTGTGGCGGAGCAGCGTGCCGCGCTGGACCGCCAAGCGCTGCCGCGCCCGGTGCTGGAATGGGGCTTGCGGCAACTGGAGCGTACCGCGCCAGCGCCGCTGCCGCCCGTGTTGAACCATAATGATTTTCGCACCGGCAATCTGATGCTGGCAGAAGCGGGCGTGACGGCGGTGCTGGATTGGGAATTTGCCGCTTGGGGAGACCCGCATGCGGATCTCGGCTGGTTCTGCGCCAAATGCTGGCGCTTTGGCAGCGCGCATGAAGCGGGCGGTATTGGCTCACGCGAAGCTTTCTATGCTGGCTATGCGGCGGAAGCAGGAAACGCAGTGGACGTGGCGCGCGTGACTTGGTGGGAATTGGCCGCGCATATCCGCTGGGCGGTGATTGCGATTGACCAGGCGGAGCGTCATCTTTCCGGCAAGGAACCAAGCCTGGAACTGGCGTTGACAGGTCATATTGTGCCTGAGCTTGAATGGGAAATCCTGAATATGACAGGGGTGCCCCATGCAGCGTGAAGCCCCGGAAGGCGCGAATCTTTTGGCAACCGCGCGTGATGCGCTGCTGACCGAAATTCTGCCCAAACTTTCCGGCACGGATGCCTTCACCGCGCGTATGATTGCGAACGCCATGGCGATTGCTGCGCGGGAAGCGGTGCAGGATGAGGCTTGGGTATCGGCAATGCGCGCCACGATGCAGCGCCTGACGGGCGCGGTTGACGCGCCGGATCGCGCCTTCGCTGCCACCATTCGAGCAGGGCGCTTTGACCCAGGCAGTGTGCATCATGCGGAAGCGGCGGCGCTACTCCGCCAGGCCGCGCGGCTGCGTTGTGCCATCAGCGCGCCTCGGGTTTTGGGAAAGGGCTGAGCCATGTTGGATGATTTGCCGAAAAGCGCCGCCAATCACGTGCCGCTTTCCCCAGTTTCCTTCCTGCCGCGCGCGGCGCATGTCTGGGGCAAGCGCTTCGCCATTATTCATGGTGCGCGGCGCATCACCTATGCGCAGTTTCTGGACCGCAGCCGGCGCTTGGCATCGGCACTGCGTAAGGCCGGCATAGCGCCCGGCGATGTGGTGGCAGCGCTGTTGCCGAATATTCCTGAAATGCTGGAAGCGCATAACGCCGTGCCCATGGCGCATGCGGTGCTTTGCCCGATCAATACGCGGCTGGATGCGCCGACGGTGCGCTTCATTCTGGGCCATTCAGGCGCGAAAATCCTGCTGCTGGACCGTGAATTCGCCGCGTTGGTGAACGCCGCGCTGGAAGGCGTGGCAAACTCGCCGCGCGTGATCATTATTGACGATCCCGAAGGCCCCGGCGGTGCCGCGATTGACGCGACGGCTTATGAGGATTTCATCGCCGGCGGTGACCCTGCATTTCCGGTGGCTCCGCCTGCTGATGAGTGGGCGGCAATTTCGCTTTCCTACACGTCAGGCACCACGGGTGATCCCAAGGGCGTGGTGGTGCATCATCGCGGTGCTTACCTCAATGCCTGCGGCAATGCGCTTTCCTTCGGCTTGAACGCGCAGAGCGTCTATCTTTGGACGCTGCCGATGTTTCATTGTAATGGCTGGACTTATACCTGGGCGGTGACGCTGCAAGGCGGCACACATGTCTGCCTCAGGCGCGTGGAACCGGCACGGATTTTCGCGCTGATTGCCGAACATGGCGTGACGCATCTTTGCGCCGCGCCGGTGGTGCTGACCATGCTGATCCATGCACCAGAAGACCAGCGCCGCAGCTTTGCGCATCGCGTGGGGATTGCCACGGGCGGCGCGGCGCCGCCTTCACCGGTGATCGC
>JBIIIE010000065.1:0-10664 GCA_044235135.1 Roseomonas sp.
GGCGCATGTCGCTGATGCTTGGCGGGGCGGTAAGCCCCGCGATCCAGGGCAATACCCACATCGCGGCCAGCACCGCGCCGCCCTGGAATTTCCCGCCCGGCGCATCGGCGCCGACCCAGGCGATATAGATGCCAATCACAATCCCGATCGGCGGCAATAGCTTGGCCAGGAATATGAGAGGCCCTTGCGGTTCGGCAATGAAAGCCGGCCCCGGCGCGCGGCCCCAGCGACGCTCAGGCGCCATGGACCAGATGGCAAAAACCGCAAAAACCAGCACGGCGGATTCCAGCAGCGTATCCAAGGAGCGCTGCACCATCAGCACCGCCGTTACCGGATTGCCAAGGCCGCTCGGCGCCATGGTCTCCAGGATCGGCACGGCGAGGCTTGGTGCCGGGTCCGGCAGGCTATGCAGCGCATGGGCCAAAAGCGCTGCCAGAAGCAACGAAAGGGTCGCCGCCAGCAGGCGTTGCGCGATGGGTGGTGGCGCTGGTGCAGAGGCACCGCCACTGATGCGGCTTGCAACGTAAAGGATGATGACGGAAGTGGCGGCGGCGCCGATCACAGCCTCGGTCAGGGCGACATCGGGCGCTTCAAGCCGCACCCAGACAAGCGCCGCGATCAGGCCGGTGGAAATGAAACCAAGCACGGCACCAAAGAGCGATCGCGCCGCAAGGGTGGCAGCGCCCGCGCCAAACAGGCCAAGCGCCAGCGGCAGATCAAGCAACCAGGCGGTCACGATGGCGGGTCCTGTTCACGCCGCATTGCGCTTGCGACCAGCTGCGCCGCCGTTGTGCCGCCCAACAATACCAGCGCCCAGATCACAACAAGCTTGAGCGCATCCGTGATGCTGTCAGCGAGTGGCAGCAAGCCAAGCACGATCAGCCCAAGGCCAAGATTATCCGCCTTGGTCAGCGCATGCACGCGGCTGAGCGTATCGCCAAAGCGCAGCAGGCCAAGCGTGCCGGCCACGAAGAAAAACGCGCCTGCCAGCACGGCAATGGTCGCGAAGATCGAAATCAGCAGGCTCATCGCCGGTCAATCACGCGTGACGCCATGACAAAGGCGACGGACGCAAAGGCTCCGACCAAGGCCAATATCAGCGCAACATCAATCAAGGCGGGCGTGCCGGCGGCAGCAAGCAGCAGCAAGGCGCCAATGCCAGCCGTGCTCAGCAATTGCGCGGCGAGCAACCGGTCAGCGCGCGTCGGCCCGCGCAGCACGCGTGCCAGGCCAATTAGCGCGCTCAGCATGATCAGCGCGGCGGCGCCTGTCAGCACTTCAGCCATGCTTGTCGGTCCTTGTGCTGCGGGCCAAGGCGGCTTCGATTTCCGCGATGTCCTGTGCCAGCGGCATGGCGACATCAAGCGCATGCAGCCGGAGCCTGCCATCGGGCAAATCCTCAAGCGGGAGGGAACCGGGGGCGAGGCTTGCCAGCGCACGAAAGCCATCGCGCGCCGGCCCGGGCGCGATGGCAAGTGGAACCTCAATCACGCCGGGAGCGAGGCGCGGTGGGAAGGCAAAGGCGCGCAAGGCGACATCCCAGCCCGCGCCAAAACTTTGCCGCAGCATGATGCGCGCGAGGCGCGGCAAGCCGCCTGGGGCGATGCGGTTTGCGCCGGGCGGCATCAGGTGCAGGCTGACGTGGGTGGCGCAAAGGGCGGCGATCAGGCCGAAGGGCAAGCCAAAGGGTTCCGCGCCGGTCAGCACCAGCCAGAGGCCAAAAAACACTGCGCCGCGCGCCAGGGCGGCAGGCAGGGCGGATGGCGTCAGCAAGAACCGAGGCTCCTTGGTGAAAGCTTGACCCGAGATGTCGCATGGGCCGAGGGGGCAAACAAGGCAAGACAGGCCCTTCAGGCTGGGCTCAGCGTGCCTGGACTGTGCGCCCTGTTGCGGGCTTTGGGGTGGATTGTCGCCTGACGGGATCGGCGGCTTTCATTGAAAAAGCCCGGCGCGGGTGGAAAGCGCCGCGCCGGGCATCCGCATCAGTGGAGCGCGCTTTCCGTCACATCTTCCGCGACCAAGCCAGCAAAACCAGGTGTACCTTTGATGGCACCGGCGGAGAGCATGCCGCGTTCCAATTGCGCCAAAGCTTCCGGCGGGAAGTGCGGCGTTTCGGTCCAAAGTTTGACCGATTTGTAGCGGGCAATGGCGCGCGCCATCAGCGCGGCATCGCCGCCTGGGAAATAACCCGCAATCCAGGTCACGATTTCTTCCGATGAGGCTGCGGCAAACCAGGTGAGCGTGCGCGCCAGCCCGCGCACCATGGCTTCCATCGCCGCGCGCTTGGCAGCGATGACATCATTGCGCGCATAAAACGCCGTATAGGAAGTGGGGCCGCGGCTTGCTTGCGCATGCCAGACATGGCCGGTGCCCGCAGCTTCCATCTGGCTTACCAGCGGTTCGAAAAGCTGCGCAACATCAAGCGTGCCGGCGGCGACAGCAGCGGCATTGGCAGGCATGGGCTGGTCCGTGATCCGCTTGATGGCGCCAGGATCAATTCCTGCTTGGCGAATATCATCCTGAAGCGTCCACCAAGGTGTCGGCACTTCACTCACGCTGCCAAGCGTCATGCCCGCCAGATCGCTCAGCTTGAAGCCAGGATTTGGTGTGCGCCCGACCAGGAAAAAGGGATCGCCCATCACCACCGCGCCGAACAGGCGCAAGGGGCAGGCGGGATCGGCATCATGCGCCAGCAAAAGCCGCATTGGTCCACCCCAGGCGAGGTCTGCCGTGCGGTCCAGTACGGAATCCTTCGCAAGCGATGGCACCGCGCCGGGCAGCAGCGTGACTTCCACACCTTCCGCCGCGTAATCGCCGCGCGCCAGTGCAGCATAAAACGGCGCGTAAAACAGCGCGCGGAAGGGTTCCTGAACCTTGAGCTGATGCCTTGCCATCAGCCTTCAGCCGCGACCTTCGAAGGGCATTTTCGTCGCCTTGATGGTCATGGTGAAGATATTCGCCTCCAGCGGCAGATTGGCCATGTGCAGAATGGCATTGCCGACATGGGCGGCATCCATGGTGGGTTCCACCGCAGTGCTGCCATCGGCCTGCTTAACGCCGCGCGTCATGCGCTGCGTCATTGGCGTCGCCGCATTGCCGATATCAATCTGCCCCGCGCAAATATCATATTTGCGCCCATCGAGCATGAGGGATTTCGTCAGCCCCGTGATGGAATGCTTGGTGGCGGTATAGGGCGCGCTATCCGGGCGCGGCGTATGGGCGCTGATCGACCCATTATTGATGATCCGCCCGCCCTGCGGCTTTTGATCCTTCATGATACGAAACGCTGCCTGGGCACACAGAAAACACCCGGTCAGGTTCACGCCGACAACGCGCGTCCAATCCTCATAGGTCAGGTCTTCAAACGGCATGCCGGGCACATTGGTGCCGGCATTGTTGAACAGCATATCAAGCCGGCCGTAGCGCTGCTTGACGGTCGCGAAAAGCGCATCCACGGCAGCGGGGTCGGACACATCGGAAGGCACGCAAAGCGCGCGCGAACCTGCCGCGCCCGCAAGCGTGACGGTTTCCTGCAAGGCATCGGCGCGCCTTCCCGCCAACACCACCTGCCACCCGCCGCCCAGCAGCGCCAAAGCCGCCGCGCGGCCCACGCCGCTGCCAGCACCTGTCACAACTGCGATTTTGCCTTCAGTGCTCATGTCTCATCTCTCTCCCGAGGGTTTGGCAAAGCTTGCAGCGCCCGCGCGCGGCTGGCAATCCGCCAGCATCAATAGGTCGCACGCCCGCCCGATATGTCGAACACCGCGCCGGTGGAAAAGGAACAGGATTCGGAGGCCAGCCAGCAGACCAATTCCGCGATTTCCTCCACCTGCACAAAGCGATCCATCGGGATCTTTGACCGCATCCAGGCAATTTGCTGCGGTGTCATTTGCTTGAAGATATCGGTCTCTGCCGCCGCCGGCGTCACGCAATTCGCCAAAACGCCGCTGCCTGCCAATTCCTTGCCGAGCGACTTGGTCAGCCCAATCAAGCCGGCCTTGGAAGCGCTATAATGCGACGCATTCGGATTGCCTTCCTTGCCCGCGATGGAGGCGATATTCACCACACGGCCATAACCCGCCGCACGCATATGCGGCACGATGGCGCGCGAGACGATGAAAGGTGCCACCAGATTCACCTCAATCACACGGCGCCATTCCGCCACGGGCAAATCCCATACCGGCGCATTGCCGCCGGTGATGCCGGCATTATTGACCAGAATATCCATGCGCCCATGGGCTGAGAGTGTTGCTTGCGTGGCGGCTTCCACCGCTGCCGCATCGGTCAGGTCCAGAATATGCGTGCTGACATGCGCGGCCTGGCCAAGGCGTGCTGCGGCGGCCTTGGAAGCAGCCTCATCCATATCCCAAATCGCAATCGCGGCACCCCGGCTGGCGGCGAGTTCCGCCACCGCCAGCCCAATGCCGCGCGCCGCCCCGGTAATCACCGCAACCCGCCCGGTCAGATCGGTTTTTTGCATATCGCCCTCCCTGTTCTGGGCAGTTTTGCCGGGAAAACCCGCCCTGCAAAGACCCAAGGCTTCCCGCGCGCCGAATTGCCTGCCTATAGTCATGCCAGCCGGAGCATGACCCCGGTCGAAAAAAGGGAGAAACGTCATGAATCGTAGGCAATTGCTTGGGGCAACCCTGGCGGCTGCGGGCTTGGCCGCACCAGCCGTCGCGCGCGCACAGCAGGCCATTACCCTGAATGGCGCGGTGCAGTTCAATGATGAACATGTCTTCACCCGCGCCTTGGTGCGCTTTGAAGAGCTTGTGAAGCGCTACTACACCGCAGGCCCGGTGAATTTCGTGCTGCATAAAAACAGCAGCCTGGGGCTCGAAAAACAGTATTTCGAATACATGTCGGCGGGCCGCGGTGCGGTGGATTACGGCATCGTCTCGCCCGCGCATATGTCCACCTTCAGCCGCGCCGCGCCTTTCGTTGATGCGCCCTTCCTGTTCCGCGACCTGAAGCATTGGAACCAGGTGCTGGACCAAAACCTTTTCGCGCCCGTGGCGGATGAGGTGGAACGCCGCGCCCGTGTGATGCTGATCGGCTATGCCGGCGGTGGTGTGCGCAATATCTTCGCCAATAAGCGCATCACCAATATGGCAGAGCTGCGCGGGCTGAAAGTGCGCGTGCAGGGTGCGCCGATCTGGTCGCGCACCTTCCAGGCGGCGGGCATGGCGCCGACCGTGATCGCTTATAATGAAGTCTATAACGGCATTCAGAATAACGTGATCGAAGCCGGAGAGAATGAAGCGGCGGGGGTTGAGGCGATGCGCTTCTTTGAAGTGGCGCCGAACCTGATCATGACCGAACACGCCATCACCATCCGCCCGATCTGCTTTTCAAGCCAAACCCTGTCCCGCCTGCCGCCCGCCTTGCAGGAGGCAATCAAGCGCGCCGGGCGTGAAGCCGGCGCCTTTGGGCGTGAAGCGGAAAGCAGCGAGGATGGGCAAAAGCTGACCGCGCTTGAGTCAGCGGGCCGGCTGCGGCGTATTCCCTTCACTGATCGGGCGGCGCTGAAGCGCGCGGTTGATCCGGTGATGGAAGCCTATGCCAAGGAAGTGGGCGCTGAGAGCATTTTTGCCCGCATCAATGCGCTGACATCCTAAGCGATGTCGCCTTCCATCGGCGGAATGCTGATGGAAGGCGATTTCCAACAGCAAGAAAACTGATCAGCCGGGCAGGGGAGGGGGGCATCATGCGCGAGATGGGGTTTCGCCACGCCGTGCAGCGAATCGCTGATTTCTATGGCCGGTTTCTGTCGCTATTGCTGGCGCTCAGCGTCTTCATCCTGATCTTTCCGGTTGCCTTGCAGATTTTCGCGCGCTTCACCGATTTCCTGCCGCATTACATCTGGACCGAAGAAATGGCGCGCTTCCTGCTGGTTTGGACCATCATGATCGGCGCCATGGTCGGGCTGAAGGAAGGTATTCATTTCAACGTGGATTTGTGGCCCGCGCTGCATGGCCGCGCGCGCGCCGCGCTTGATCTGGTAAGCGGCGTTTTTGTTCTGGCCTTCGCTGCGGCCTTCTTCTGGTATGGCATTGAATTCGTGGATTTCGCCTGGTTTCGCATCAGCGAATTGGCCGAATTGCCACTTTGGCTGATCCATCTCGCCTGGCCCATTCTGGGATTTTCCTGGCTGCTGTTTGGTGGCCTTAAATTCTACGATGATCTGAAAACACTATTCGGGGGCCAAGCACCATGATGGGCGGCAATGTTCTGGCGCCGGGTGACGCCGCCTGGATCCTGTTTGGCGGTTTCTTCGCGCTGTTGGCGCTGCGCGTGCCAGTGGCGGTCGCGCTTGGCATGGCCTGCCTGCCGGTGATGATGATTGAACCGCGCCTTGGTGCCATGACGCTGATGCAGGAAACCTTCAACGCCTATAATTCCTTCATCCTGCTGGCGGTGCCGTTCTTTCTGCTGACCGCCAATCTGATGAATGTGGGCGGCATTACCGATCGGCTGGTGCGGCTTTCGCGCGCGCTGGTCGGGCATTTCCCGGGCGGGCTCGCGCAGATCAATGTTGTGCTGTCGTTCTTTTTTGCCGGCATCAGCGGCAGCAGCACCGCCGATGCGGCATCGCAATCCAAGATCTTCATCGAAGCGCAGCGCCGCGAAGGATATGATGACAGTTTCTCGGTTGCCATCACGGCGGTTTCTGCCGTGCTCGCGGTGATTATTCCACCGTCCATTCTGATGATTGTCTGGGGCGGTGTGCTCACGGTTTCGATCGGTGCGCTGTTTCTGGCGGGCGTCATTCCTGGCTTGCTGATTGGCCTGGTGCAAATGGCAACCGTGCATGCCTATGCGAAGAAGCGCGGCTATCCCACCTATCCGCGCGCGAGCCTGCGCGAATTGGGTTTTGCCACCTGGATTTCATTACCCGCGCTGATGACGCCCTTCATCATCATTGGCGGTAAGGTTTTCGGCTGGTTCACCGCAACGGAAAGTGCCTGCATCGCCGTGCTTTATGCCGGGGTGCTTTCACTGGTTGTCTATCGGGAGATGGATTTGAAGGCGCTTTACGGTGCGCTTGGTGAAACCGGCAGGCTGGCCGCGGTCGCGCTATTCTGCGTGGGCACCGCTTCGGCCTTTGGCTGGTTGTTGGCCTATTACAAAATTCCGGAAGCCATCCTGGCCGGGGTTTCCGCCTGGGGCATGGGCAAGATCATGACAGGGTTTTTCATCGCCGGTGTCTTCCTGGTGGTGGGCTGCTTTCTGGATGCCATCCCGGCCATCATCATTGTCGGCGCCATCCTGCAACCGCTTGCGATGGAAGTCGGCATTCATCCCGTGCATTTTGCCATGATCGGGATTGTGAGCCTGGCTTTCGGCCTGGTGACGCCGCCTTATGGCTTATGCTTGATGATCGCCTGCCATGTGGCGGGCTTGAAGATGGGTGCCGTCATCAAGGATACCATCATCATGCTGCTGCCCATGCTTGCGGTGCTTATGCTCGTGATCATGTGGCCGGATGTGTCGCTGATCTTGCCGAAGCTGATTTCGCCTGAATTCCTGCAATAGGGAGGGGGTTCAGCCGCCGCTGATCCGCGCCGCGAAGCCGCCAAGAAACACGGCAAGCCCCAGATCAAGCGCGACAAACCCTCCCGCGCCAAGTGGGCTGAGCCGCAGCGCGTGGCGTGCGACAAACCATTCCAGCCACAGCGCATAGAACAGTGCCAATAACCCACCGAGATCGAGCAAGCCGCCCTTGTCAAAGACCAATCCAGGCAGGCTCAGCGCCGCGAGTGCCAGATACTGCACGACCGCAGACCAATTCCAGGCGGCGATGAAGCGCGGCCAGGAATCCGCCACACCAAGCGCCTTGGCCAAATAAAGCGACGCCAAGGCAAAACCTGCCCAGGACGCAACGAAAAGCAGCAAATCCACGAAAAGCGACAATACCACATCTGCGGGCGTGCTGGTGTGTTCCTTGAAGAACATGAAAATCGGCAGGCAGATGGCCGCCGCGCGAAAGGAATAGGTGGCGACAGGCAGCGTGTTTTCAAACGCGGCCAGCCCTGCCGATTGCCCACGCGCCAGCATGAAGGCGCCCGCCAGCGCACGGGCGACACCGCCAGGTGGCGCGCTGCTCAGCCGACCAGCTCCTCAAGCACCATGCGATAAAGCCCCGCAAGGTCACGCAGTTCATCAATCGGCGCGCATTCATCCACCTTATGCATGGTCGCACCCACCGCGCCCAATTCGGCCACGGGGCAATAGCGCGTGATGAAGCGCGCATCGGAAGTGCCGCCGCCGGTATCAAGCTTGGCCTGCGCACCCGTCGCGCGTTCAATGGCGCGTTGCAGCCCGGCGACGAAGGGCCCCGGTTCGGTCAGGAAGCTTTCGCCGGAAACCGTGACTTTCAAATCATGATTCGGCGCTTCTTCTTCCAAAACGGCGCGAATGCGTGCGGTCAAGCCGCTGCTTTTGTGCAGATCATTGAAGCGGATATTCAGAAACGCCTTGGCAGCAGCAGGAATGACGTTGGCAGCACTATTGCCGACATCAAACCCGGTCACTTGCAGCGTGGATGGCTGGAACCAATCACTGCCATTATCCAAAGGCTCCGCAGTCAGGCGATTGAGCGCACGCATCAACCGATGGATCGGATTATCCGCGCGTTCCGGATAGGCGGAATGGCCCTGAATGCCATGCACGGTGACATGCGCCGTCATGGAACCGCGCCGCCCGATCTTCAGCGTATCGCCAAGCGTCACCTTGGAAGTGGGTTCGCCCACCAGCGCCATATCGGGGATTTGATCATTGGCGGCCATCCATTCCAGCACTTTCGCGGTGCCATTGATGGAGGGTCCTTCCTCATCGCCGGTGATCAACAGGCTGATGCTGCCCTGATGATCCGGGCGCAGCGCAAGGAAATCGGTCAGCCCCGCAACAAAAGCCGCAATGCTGCCTTTCATGTCGCAAGCGCCGCGGCCATAGATCATGCCATTGGCGATCTCCGCGCCGAAGGGGTCATGCTGCCAACCGGCGCTATCGCCGACCGGCACCACATCGGTGTGCCCCGCATAACAGAAATGCGGCCCATACTTGCCGCGCCGGGCGAAAAGATTATCAACTTCCGCGAATTTCAGCCGCGTGCAGGTGAAGCCAAGCGGCGTCAGCGCCGCTTCCAACACGCCAAGCGCGCCGCCTTCTTCCGGTGTGACGGAAGGGCAGCGGATCAGCGCCTGCAGCAGGGGGATCGGATCAGTCACGCAGCAATTCGTTGATTGCGGTCTTCGCCCGCGTTTGCGCATCCACCCGCTTCACAATCACCGCGCAATAGAGCGAAGGCCCAGGCGAGCCATCCGGCAGCGGCTTGCCCGGCAGGGAACCCGGCACCACCACGGAATAGGAAGGCACGCGGCCCATGAAAATCTCACCGGTCGTACGGTCAATGATCTTGGTGGTGGCGCTGATGAAAACGCCCATGGAAAGCACGCTGCCGCGTTCCACAATCACGCCTTCCACCACTTCGGACCGCGCGCCGATGAAGCAATCATCTTCAATCACAACGGGGTTCGCTTGCAGCGGTTCCAACACGCCGCCAATGCCAACACCGCCCGAAAGATGCACATTCTTGCCAATCTGCGCACAGGAACCAACGGTGGCCCAGGTATCCACCATGGTGTTTTCCTCAACCCGCGCGCCAAGGTTCACGAAGGATGGCATCAGCACAACATTGCGCGCGATGTAAGCGGAACGGCGCACCACCGCCCCCGGCACCACGCGGAAGCCGGCCTCACGGAAGCGGTTTTCTCCCCAGCCTTCAAACTTCAGCGGCACCTTGTCATAGGCGCCGGTCGAAATCTCCATCGGCGCCGAATCGGCGAGCCGGAAGGACATCAGCACCGCCTGCTTCAACCATTGATTGACCTTCCAGCCACCATTCCCATCCGGTTCCGCGACACGCGCCTTGCCGGAATCGAGCATTTCCAGCGCTTCTTCAACCGATGCGCGATCCGCGCCCGAGGTTGTGGGCGAAAGCTGGTCGCGCCGGTCCCAAAGCGCTTCGATGCGGGCTTGAAGATCGGTCATGGTCATGGGGCGGGTTCCTCCGGCAAAGCGCCCTTTCCTTGCGGCGGGGCGGGGGCGCTGTCAACGCTTCCTGTTAACCATAGATTAGGTGGCCAGGATGATTATGTGGCAATGCGTGTCATTCACGAAACCCGAAGGGCTGCCCGCCCCGCATGTGCCGAAGCCATCCGGGCCTCAGCATGAGCGGCACGGTCGAAAACATGCTGCGCCTCGCGCGGGAGAGTGATACCGCAACCCGCGCCATGCTGGCACGCAATGCCACCACGCCGCATGAGGTATTGGCTTATCTTTCCCAGGATCCGGAACCCCGTGTTCGCGCATCCGTGGTTGCGAATTCGCGGGTACCCCTTTCCGTGCTGCAAAACCTGTCCGGTGATGAGGATGCGGCCGTGCGGGAAGCTTTGGCCAAACGCGTCGCGGATATTCTGCCGGGCCTCACCAATTCCGCCCATGACCGGCTGACGCAAGTGGTGCAACCCATCCTGTTGCGGCTTGTGGAAGACAGTATTGCCCAAATCAGATTCATCATCGCAGATGCGGCGAAGACCCTTTCTGCCGTGCCGCATGATGCAGTCTTGCGCATGGCCATGGACACGGAGCTTCGCGTGGCA
>JBIIIE010000388.1:0-2984 GCA_044235135.1 Roseomonas sp.
TGGCATCGGCGGCGGCGATCACGATCTGCATTTGCACGAAATCATGCAAAGGCACTTCCTCACCCCGGAAGGCGCGGGGCAGCAGGGTGCGGAACAGCGCCGCGCCATGCAGCGCATCCAGCAATTCCTTCGGCAAGGCGCGGTCGCGTTCGATCTGGCTGGCATGGGCGGCGATGATGGGGGCGATGCGCTTGGCCCGTCCCGCCGGGGCCTCGCCGCCGACATAGCGGGATTGGGTGATTTCCTGCGCTGCGCTCATGCCACGGCTTCCTCCCGCTTTCGGGCCCGCAGTCGCCATTGGATCAAGGCGCTGTTCCGGCCCTGTATAAATCAGTCGCTTGACCAAATACCGCGCAGGCTGATTTTCGTCAATTCAGCGCTTTTCAGTTGCTGTATCGGCGAATCGGCCTAGATTGCCCATATCGGTCGCCTGACCAAAGCCCGGAGCCCATGACCAGCCTGCTTGCCCCGATTGACCCTTCAGCCAGCGTCCGCGACCGCATCCTGGATGTGGCGCAGATGCTGTTCGCCGATCATGGCTATACCGGCGCCTCCACCCGCGCCATTGCGCTCGCTGCCGGGGTCAATCTGGCGCAGCTTCATTATTACTTTGGGTCCAAGCGGGATTTGTTTCGCGCCGCCTATATGCGCGGGGCCGAGCAGGTCACGGCGGCGCGGCGCAAGGCCCTGGAAGGCGCCAAGGCGACCTGGCCCGATGGGCGCATCCCGGTTGAAGTGCTGGTGCGGGCCTTCGTGACACCCTTCATGCTGAATGGCAAAACCCCTGAAGGCCGGGCCACCATGCGCATGCATGCCAGGCTGAACACGGAACCCGATGATATTTCTCGGGAAGTTCTCAGCACGGTCTATGACGACACGACCCTTGCTTATGTAGAAGCCTTCCGCCGCGTGCTGCCGCATTTGCCGCCCGAGGTTTTGTATTGGCGGCTCTATTTCATGATGGGGGCCTATCGCTACACGCTGCTGCGGTCTGGCCGGTTGGAAATGATGTCCGGCGGGGTTTGCGATTCGGGCGATTTTGACATGGCGGTGGAACAGATCCTGCCCTTTCTCTGCGCCGGGCTTTCCGCCCCGGCGCCGGCTGAACCTGCCCCGCCCATTCCGCCAAAATCCTGATCTTACTGGACGCTTATTTTCGAAACCCGGATCACTTCCCGCCAGATCGGCACTTCGCGGGCAACGCGGGCGCGGAGTTCCTCAGGCCCGCCACCCACCACCGGGGCGCCGGCTTCGCGGTAGCGCTGCTGCACTTCGGGGCGTTGCAAGGCTTTCACCACTTCGCGGGCGAGCAGTTCCTGGATCGGGGCCGGAGTCGCGGCCGGGGCGAAAAGCGCCAGGAAGGTTTCGGAATTGGCGTCCTTGATGCCAAGTTCTTCCTGGGTTGGCACATCGGGCAGGTCCGCCACGCGGCCTGGCCCGGTTTGCACAATGGCGCGCAATTCGCCTGAACGCAGCTGCGCCATCACCGAACCCTGCGCCGCGCTGATCACCTGGGTGGTGCCGGCCAAGGCGGCTTGTGTTGCGGGGCCGGCGCCGCTGAAGGGCACGTGCTGCATCTCGAACCCGGCGCGGAGTTTCAGCAATTCCCCCGCCAGATGCGGCGTGGTGCCGATCCCCGGGCTGGCATAGTTGAACTTGTCCGGGCTGGCCTTGGCCTGGGCGATCAAATCCGGGAGCGAGGCAATGCCGCTATTCGGGCGCACCGCCAGCACATTGGGCGAGGCGCCGAGCGTTGAAATCGGCGCGAAATCCCGGAAGGGATCATAGGGCGGGTTGCTGTAAAGGCTTGGATTGACAACAAAAGCGCTGGACGTGACCAGCAGCGTATAGCCATCCCCCGCCGCGCGGGCGACATGGCCTATGCCGATATTGGCCCCCGCACCGCCGCGATTTTCAATCACCACCGGCCGGCCCAGCGCCTCGCTCAGCGGCGGGGCCAGGATGCGGGCCAGGATATCGGTCGCTCCGCCGGGCGGAAAGCTCACCACCAACGTGATGGCGCGCTCCGGAAAGGCAGCCAAGGCAGGGCGGAGTGGCAATAGCAGAGCGGTCGCGCCGAGCGAAAGCGCTACGCGGCGGGTGATGTTGTGCGTCATGGGACGGGTGTTTCCTCTTGTCCTTTGGGCTTGAACCCCTTGGTGCGAAACCCTGCGTGTGGCGGGGAAGCGCTGTCAAGCCGGTCAGGCCACGCGGAATTTGCGCAAATCGGTCAAAAGCAGATCGAAAATGCCGCTCGCTCGGTTGCGGTGCGGTAAACCCTATGGTAACGCCCCCGCGCGTTCGGGGACTGCCCCGTCCGCTCACAAAACCGCGCAAGAACAGGACCGGGACTGCCCGTGGCTGCCACAGATCAAACCCTTGATAAGGCCTCGCCTTCGGCGTCAAGCGCTGTGGGCGTTGCGGCGCGCTATGCCAGGGCGCTGCTTGACCTTGCCGATGAAAAGCGCGCGACCGATCCCGGCGCCGTAGACCGTATCGGCACTGAACTTGAGGCGCTTTTCGCGCTCTGCCGCGACAATGCGGATATGCGCGGCTTCATCGCCGATCCGCGCTTCAATACCGCGATCCAGCGGGAACGCATGTTCAAGGTGCTGGACAGCGCCGGCATCACCGGTGAGGTGCGGAACCTGGTTGGCGTGCTGATCGCCAATCGGCGCCTTTCGGCCCTGCCTGCCGTGGCACATGCCTTTGGCGCGCTTATCGCGGCACGCCGCGGCCAGCAGACCGCCGAAGTGACCACCGCCCATGCGCTTAGCGATACGCAGCGCGCGCAGATCGTCGCGCGGCTGACGGAAGCGGGCTATTCCAATGTTCGCCTGTCTGAGACAGTGGACACATCCATCCTGGGTGGGCTGATCGTTCGGATCGGTTCCCGCCTTTACGACAATTCCATCAAATCCAAGTTGCAACGTTTGCAATACGCCATGAAGGGGGCTGCCTGACCATGGAAATCCGTCCGGCTG